>JAHEKA010000193.1 GCA_024638585.1 Rhodospirillales bacterium | reverse complement strand
CTGGCGGCGGAAGCCGACATCCTGTTGGAAACCGCCCAGCCCGGTACCGACCTCTGCGCCTTCTTCGATCCCGATGAATTGCAGGCCGCCAATCCCCGCCTGATCCACGTCTCCATCACACCCTTCGGGCGCACCGGCCCCCGGGCCCAATGGCAGGCGTCTGACATCGAATTGATGGCCGCGGGCGGCGCCATGTCCCTGGCCGGCGAACCCGACGGCCAGCCGCTTCGCGTCACCGCCCCGCAGTCGAATCCCTGGGCGGCGAGCCAGGCCGCAGTGGGCGCCATGATGGCGCTGACGGCCAGGGCCGTGTCCGGTCTCGGCCAGCATGTCGACGTCTCCGCACAGGCCGCGGTGATTGCATCGATCGCCCATGCGCCCGCGTCCTGGGACCTGATCGGCGTCAACCCGCTCCGGGCCGGGGCCTTCATGACCGGGCGTTCGGTCCATGGTGCCAATTACCGCGTGTTCTGGCCGTGCCAGGACGGTTATGTGAACTTCATCATCTATGGCGGCGTTGCCGGCCGGCGAACCAACGAAGGCTTGGTCGCATGGATGAGGGATGCGGGCGCAGATCTCGGCCCCCTCGCGGAGATCGACTGGGCCACATTCGATCCGACGCAGGCCACCCAGGCGGAAGTGGACGCGATGGAAAGGCCCATCTCCGCCTTCTTCCTGACCGTGCCCAAGGCGGAATTCCTGCGCCAGACCTTCGAGCGGGAGATGCTGGGCTATCCGGTCAACAACGTGGCCGACATCGCCCAGGATCCGCAACTGGACGCCCGTGGTTTCTGGGTCGACCTGCCCGCCCCGGGCGGCGGCACCGAACGCCATTGTGGCGGCTTTGCGTTGGTCGACGGCGCGCGGTTGCCCGTGACACGCCCGGTGCCCGAACCCGGCCAGCACAGCCGCGAGGTCTTGTCGGAATTCGGGTTCGGCGCCGATGAGATCGCCGAACTGATCACCGCCCAAGCCGTGGAAGCGCCATGACCGCCCTGCCTCAGGTGCTGAAAGGCCTCAAGGTGATCGAGGTGGGCGGTTACGCCGCCGGTCCATGGATCGGCAAGGTGCTGGCCAATTACGGGGCCACCGTGATCCATATCGAATCGCGGGAAAGACCCGACGGCTTTCGCCTGCAATATCCGCCCTACCGGGACGGCGTGAAGGGGGTCAACCGTTCGGGCTGTTTCTCCTATTTCAACGATTCCAAATATGCGATCACGCTGGATGTCAAAAAGCCCGGCGGGCTGGAGCTTGCCCACAAGCTCGCGGATTGGGCCGACGTGCTGGTGGAAAACATGCGCGTCGGCGTGATCGACCGTCTCGGCCTCGGCTACGAGGATCTCAAGAAAACGAATCCCGGCTTGATCTTCATGTCGACCTGCAACATGGGCCAGACCGGACCCCGGGCCGCCACCGGCGGCTTCGGCTCCCAGCTTTCGGCCCTGGCCGGGTTCTGCGGGCTGACCGGAGGTGCCGACGGCTCGCCTCAACTTCTCTATGGGCCCTATATCGATTTCGTCGCGGCATTGATCGGCGCGCCGCTGATCCTGGCGGCGCTGGACAAGCGCCGGCGCACCGGCAAAGGCTGCCATATCGATGTCTCGCAGTACGAATGCGGGGCGTTCTATCTGGCCGGCCCTCTGCTGGACTATCACGTCAACGGCAAGGTGATCGACCGCGACACCAACGCCGATCCGATTGCCACCCCCCATAACGCCTACCCCTGCAAAAATGACGAATGGGTTGCGGTGTCGTGCTGGGAAGACGGTGAGTTCAGCGCCTTGGCCAAGGCCGCGGGCCATCCGGAATGGGCCAGTGATCCGCGCTTCAGCCACGCCCGCGCCCGGCGCGAGAACGCCGCCGCGCTTGACGAGATGATCGGCGCCTGGACCGAAACCAGGTCCGCGGAACAGATTGCGGTGACGCTCCAGGCCATTGGCGTGCGGGCTTACCCCGTCAACACCTGCGCCGATCTTTTCACCGACCCGCAGCTCAGTCACCGCAAGACCTGGCGGGTGCGCAAGCATCCCGAGATCGACACGCAAGCGCATTACTTTCCCGGCTTCGACCTGTCGCGCCAACCCGGCGACGTCGTCGCCCCGGCCCCGGTGCTGGGCCAAGACAACGAAATCGTCCTTAAGGAATTCCTCGGCCTCAGCCAGGAAGAGTACGAGGAACTGGAACAGAACGGCGTGCTATAACCCGGCGCCACTCAAAACGTAATTACGACTCTATTCAAGGGGAATGACATGACAACAGGCAGCAACAGCGGCGGGAACCCCCGGACCGAAGCGCTCAGGGACCTTCGCGCCACCATCGACTTCTTGCGCGAAGAAGGCGACATCGTCGAGATCGACAAGCCGGTCGATCCGGACCTCGAAATCACCGGCATCCAAAAGCATCTCGACGGCAGCTGCCCGTTGCTCTTCAACAACGTCGTCGGCAAGCCGAACCACCGGGCGATCACCAACCTGTTCGGCGACTACGGCATCATGCACAAGCTTTACGGCTGGAAGGACGGGGCCGAACGCACCCGGACCATCGCCGCCGCGTTCCGCAATCCGCTGCCGCCGGTGGAGATCGACCAGAGCGAGGCACCGTCCCAGGAACACGTCATCGAAAAGCCCAACGACGTGAACGAGCACATCGTGCCGATCCGCCACACCGACCACGAACCGGAATTGACCGTGGGTTCCGGCCAGCGGTTGCTGACCGGAGACTATTTCAATGGCGGCACCGATGTCGGATACAACCGCTGCAACTTCCGCTGGGGCAATGTCGGCACCTTCCAGATCGCGCCCGGTTCCCATGCCTGGCAGACGGAAATGGCGCATTACCGCGACGACGAACCGATCCCGCTGACGCTGAATTTCGGCATCCCTTACGGGCCCAACATGCTGGCCGGCGCCGGATTCGATTATGCCGTGCTGCCCCAGGGCTGCGACGAGCTGGGCGTCGCCGGTCGTCTGCAGAACGAGCCCGTGCGCATGGTCAAGGCGCGCACCGTCGACGCCATGTCCTTGGCCGATGCGGAAATCGTGCTGGAAGGACACCTCCATCCCCGCGATCGCCGCTATGAGACCAAGGAAGCGGAGGATGCCGACATCCAGGGGCGCTTCCACTTTCACCCGGAATGGGCGGGCTACATGGGCAAGGCCTACAAGGCGCCGACCTTCCATGTCTCCGCCGTCACCATGCGCAAGCCGGAATCGAAACCGATCGTCTTCCCCTTGGGGGTCCATACCCTTGATTGCCACACCATCGAAACCACGGTGCGCGAGGCGGCGATCTTCGAGCTTTGCGAGCGCCTGCAGCCCGGCATCATCCAGGACGTCAACATCCCCTACCCCATGTGCGATTGGGGCGGCGCCATCATCCAGGTCAAGAAGCGCAACAAGATCGAGGAAGGCTGGCAGCGCAACTTCCTGTCCGCCATCCTGTCCTGTTCCCAGGGCGCGCGCCTGGTCATCGCCATGAGCGAGGACACCGATATCTACGACATGGAAGACGTGATCTGGAACCTGACCACCCGGGTCAACCCGCAGACCGACATCCTCAACCCGATCCCCGGCGGCATCGGCCAGACCTTCATGCCGGCCGAACGCATGACCGCGGGCGACCAGCAGTGGACCGCCGCCAACACGGTGTTCGAGGGCGGCATGGGCATCGACGCCACCGTACCCTACGGATATGAGAGCGATTTCCTGCGCCCGATCTATCCTGTGGACAAGGTGCATCTCGACAAGTTCTTTACCGACGACGAGATCGCCAAGGCCAAGGGCTACATGACCGGCAAGGGTTGGGTCCATTCCCTGGCCAAGACCGGCCGGTAAGGCGCGCGAACGGATCGATGCCGGGCCTCCGCCCGGCGGCCCCCCGATAGCCGCCCTTGAAACAGGGAAGGCGTTACCGTCCGTGTTGGACACCCCACCGGGCGCACGTAAACTCCTTTCATAGGCACGAAAAAGGAGAGAGCCATGGCTCGGACCATCCGATTTTGGGCAGCAATGACCGTCCTAGGACTGGTCGTGATCTTCACCATTCAGAACGTGGCCGTCATCGAGGTCACTTTTCTGTTATGGACCCTGAAACTACCGAGAGCCATTCTTCTGTTCCTTGTGTTTGCCGCCGGGGCGGTCTGCGGCTGGCTCTTCAGCCATTGGCATAAACCTGCATTGCCTCGCGACGAGCCGTAACGGGTTTGGTCCCTAACCGGAGAAGTCGAGGTCGCTTCAAGGCTCGCTCTCTTCCGGCAGGGTCATTTCCGCCATGATCAAAATAACACCCTCCATCACCCTCGACGAAAACGAGATCGAGGAACAATTCATCCGCGCACCTGGTCCCGGTGGCCAGAAGGTGAATAAGACGGAATCCGCCGTGCAGCTGAGATTCAACGCTCGAAAAAGCCCGGGACTGTCCAACGCGGTCTTTTTGCGATTGAATCGGCTGGCGGGGCGACGCATGACCCGGGACGGCGTGATCGTTATTACCGCCAACCGCTTCCGGACCCAGGAGCAAAACCGCCGCGATGCATTAGAACGGTTGATTGCATTGATCGCCAGGGCGGCGACACCACCCGCCGTCCGGCGCGCGACCAAACCGTCCAAGGCGGCGATCAGGCGCCGCGGCGAAAGCAAGCGTCGGAGGAGCCGGATCAAAAAGACCCGCGGCAAGGTCGCCCCGTCCGATTAGGCCCGTCCGGGGCCGGGCGCGGGGAGGAAATCACCAGCGCAGCAGGAGCCGGTTGCCGACCACCTCGTAGCCGCGCAGACGCTTAAGGAATGCCATTCCCAGCAGGGACGTGCGCATCTGGCCTTGGTTGACCCCGCCCCTCACCTTGCGCAGGGTCAAATGCCCGATGCTGATTTCATCCAAGACGATAGGCGCAGAGCGGGTGAGGCCGTTGGCGGTCCTGACGCGCCGGGTGAACCGGAGATCAGCAAGGTTCAGGCCGATCTTCTTTGCGTCTTCCCGTGTAAGCGCGACGTTGGTGGCGCCTGTGTCCACCATGAAACGGATGGCTTCGCCATTGACGGTGGCGTCGACGTAGAAATGACCGTCGGGTGCCGATTGGATCTCGATCTCCGAGGATTCGGAGCGCAGACGGGAGATATGCACCCAGCCGTTTTTTCCCACGACGCCCATGGGGCTTATTTCCACCCAGGCCCCTTTTCGCCGCCACTCGATGACCCGATCGCCCCGATTGAGGCGGCCCAAGACCCGCGCCTTGGCACTGGGAGACGCATGTATCTTCGTGTCGTTCCGCTGCACGTCATAGCGCTGCCCGGGGGCGGCAAGCGCACCACTCGCCACGGCAAAGCCGAGGAGAGCGACTTTCACCATGCCTGGAAGAAGCAAACGCATTGGTCCGGTCCCGCTGATTTTCCGCTCCACACCTGGAAACCTACAACCTTAACTATTGCGGGCCGGTAAAGAACAGGATTCTGCCTGTTTG
>JAHEKA010000192.1 GCA_024638585.1 Rhodospirillales bacterium | reverse complement strand
GCCGGCGCGCCCGACGTGGTGATCTGGCCGGAAACCGCCTTGCCCTTCAGTCTCAACGGGGATCCCCAGCGCATCGCGCTGCTCAAGCGCGCGGTGCCCCCGGACGGCGTGTTGATCACCGGGGCCGTTCGCACCAATCCGCCGGTGCCCGGCCCGCGCCGGATCTGGAACACGGTCGTGGCCGTCACCGGCGGCGGCGTGGCCGCCACCTACGACAAGCATCACCTGGTTCCGTTCGGCGAATACGTTCCCGGCCGTGGTGTCCTGCCGATCGCCAAGATCACCGCCGGGCGGCTCGATTTCAGTGCCGGGCCCGGTCCGGTGACGGTCTCGGTCCCCGGGCTCCCTTCCTTTTCGCCGCTGGTGTGCTACGAGGCGATCTTCCCGGGTGCCGTCACAGGCCCCGGCCCGCGTCCTGCCTGGCTCTTGAACCTGACTAACGATGGCTGGTTCGGACGTTCGACCGGTCCCTATCAGCATCTGGCCGCCGCCCGCATGCGTGCCGTGGAGGAAGGTTTGCCCCTGGTGCGGGCGGCCAATACCGGCATCTCCGCGGTGATCGATCCCTGGGGCCGGATTTTGGCGCGGCTGCCGCTGGGCCGGCGCGGGGTGATCGAGCGTCCCCTGCCCGCGGGCTTGGGGTCTCCGACGCCCTATGCCCGAATAGGTAATTGGATTCTCGTCGTGATTGCGGCGCTGATCGGGGCCGGGGCTGCCCTGGCGCGGCGCCGGCGCCATGGCGCGATATCCTGACACGCTTGATTTTCATCTCTATCTTGTGTCTTGGGGCATATCTAGATATGATTAGGATCATCTTATAAGCGTAAGATATTGCGAGGAAAACGGCGGCTAGAGCCGCCTATAAAAAAGGAAATAGTAAATGGCAAGGGGCACGACGAGAACGACCCGCAAGCCGCCGCGGGCTACCAAGGGGCGATCCAACCCGATCGATGCACATGTCGGCAGCCGGGTCCGACAACGGCGGATGTTGCTGGGCATGAGCCAGGAGATGCTTGGCAAGGCCGTCGGGCTGACGTTTCAGCAGATCCAAAAATACGAGCGCGGAATCAACCGTATAGGTGCAAGCCGCTTGTTCACTCTCAGCAAAGTTCTGAATGTGCCGGTATCTTTTTTCTTCGACGAGATGCCGCGCGCCCTGGCGACTGCCGGTGCCAAGGCCCGGGGGTTCGCCGATGGTGCGACCACCTATGAAGCCGACCCCATGGCGAACCGGGAAACGGCGGAACTGGTGCGGGCTTATTACAAAATTCAGGACCCCAAGCAGAGACGAAAATTCCTCGAACTTCTGAGATCCATGGCCGACGCCTCCTGAGGTTCCCAGGCTGGGAAACAGCTTGACGGAACCGTTAAAGGTTGCAACAAGACCGGCCCAGGGCCTGACCAATTTCGGTCCGGTCCCGGTCGATTGGCGTCGCGCTGCGCCCAGTCTTATCGGCAATCTATCCCTCAAGGAGGTGCCTGTGTCACAAGGCGAGTACCTGTTCACCAGCGAATCGGTTTCCGAAGGCCATCCCGACAAGGTTGCGGACCGGATTTCGGACGCGGTTGTGGACGCGTATATGACGTTGGACCCGCAGTCTCGGGTGGGGGCGGAAACCCTTGTCACGACCAATTGCATCGTCATGGCGGGGGAGGTGCGCGGGCCGGGAACGCTGGACGCGGCGGGTCTTGAGGATATTGCCCGGACTTGCGTGCGCGACATCGGCTATGAGCAGGACGGGTTTCACTGGAAGAACGCGCGGGTCGAGGTTCTGATCCACTCGCAATCGGCGGACATCGCCGTCGGTGTGGATGCGGCGGGCAACAAGTCGGAGGGCGCGGGCGATCAGGGCATCATGTTCGGCTATGCCTGCCGTGAGACCGAGGTGCTGATGCCGGCGCCGATCCATTATTCCCACGCCATTCTGCGCTCCCTGGCCGAAGCACGCCACTCCGGGGCGGAACCGGGCCTGGGCCCCGATTCCAAGAGCCAGGTGACGCTGCAATACGAGAACGGCAAGCCGGTGCGGGCGACCTCGGTGGTGGTCTCGACCCAGCACGCCGAGGACCTCAGCCAGGACGACGTCCGCAAGATCGTCCGGCCCCATGTGGAGAATGTCCTGCCCGAAGGGTGGATGTGCCCGGAGGACGAGTTCTACGTCAACCCGACGGGCCGCTTTGTCATTGGCGGCCCGGACAGCGATTGCGGCTTGACCGGGCGCAAGATCATCGTCGATACCTATGGCGGGTCATCGCCCCATGGTGGTGGTGCGTTCTCGGGCAAGGACCCGTCCAAGGTCGACCGCTCGGCGGCCTACGCGGCACGCTACCTCGCGCGCAACGTCGTCGCGGCGGAGCTTTCGGAGAAATGCGTGATTCAGATCTCCTATGCCATCGGCGTGGCCAAGCCGCTGTCGGTCTATGTCAACACCTACGGCACGGGTCAGGTCGACGAGGGCAAGCTGGCAGGGGCCCTCACCGAGGTGATGGACCTGACCCCCCGGGGCATCCGCGACCATCTGCACCTGGACAAGCCGATCTATGCGCGCACCGCGGCCTACGGCCATTTCGGCCGGGCGCCGGAGGCCGACGGCGGCTTCTCCTGGGAGCGCGAGGACCTGGTCGAAGACCTCAAAGCCGCCCTCACCTGACGCCCGCAACCACCGCCGGGCGCACCGGCGACCCATGACCGGACGCGAGACCCATAGCCCCGATCCGCCTTCCCGCCGCCGCATCCTCTATGGCCGGCGCAAGGGGCGACCGCTGCGTCCGACCCGGCAAGCGCTGGTTGATCGGCTCCTCCCGCGCATTCGGGTGCCCGTTCCGGGGCGCAACCAGGCAGTTGCGGCTGCTCAGGAAGGGACCTTGGATCCCCTGCAATGGTTCGCCGGTCCCCGGCCCTTCGCAAGCCGCCCCGCCGCGGCCTATCGCGCAGTGTGGCTGGAGGTGGGCTTCGGCGCGGGTGAACATCTCGTGGCCCAGGCCCAGGCCCATCCGGATGTCGCGTTCATCGGCTGTGAGCCGTTCCTCAACGGGGTCGCCGCCGCGCTGGCACGCATCGATCGGGACGGGCTCAACAATTTGCGCATCTATGACGACGATGCGCGGGTCCTGCTCGATCACCTGGCGCCCGGCAGTCTCGGCCGGGTCTTCGTCCTGTTTCCCGATCCCTGGCCCAAGGCCCGTCACGCGCGCCGCCGGTTCATCTCGGCCGCGACGCTTGACGCGCTCGCCCGGGCGATGGCCGAGGGGGCCGAATTGCGGTTTGCCACCGATGATCCGGTCTGCCTGCGTTGGGCGCTTTCGGCCCTGATCCGCCACCCGGATTTCGCGTGGGCGGCACGCTCGCCGGCGGATTGGCGCCAGCGGCCCGCCGACCAGCCGCCAACGCGGTACGAGCAAAAGGCCCGAGCCAAGGGCGCCGCGCCGGTCTTCCTGGTGTTTGCGAGGGCGCCGCGCACTGCCCGGCAGGGGGGCGCAAGTGCCCAAAACACTTGAAGGACGCGCGGAAATGACTATATTTCAACGATCTCAATACGGTCCGATGATTCGGGTGAATGTGCGGGGTGGGCCACCGGCCCGCTTTTTTTATTTCCGGTTCGCGATTGAGCCGGCCCCACGGGTGCTGCCTTAGCCGGTGGGAGTGATGCAGCGGGATACCGCCGACGACGATGCAACAGGTCACGGACAGGGTTGCGGCTCTGATCACGGGTCCGCTTGAGGGGCTGGGATATGAGTTGGTGCGGGTGCAGCTTTCGGGCGGCGACCGGCCGGTGCTTCAGATCATGGCCGAACGGGCCGATGGCGTCGGGATGACGGTCGACGACTGTGCGGACATCTCCCGCAGCGTCTCGGCGCTGCTCGATGCCGAGGATCCGATCGCCGGGGCCTATACCTTGGAGGTGAGCTCACCGGGAATCGACCGGCCGCTCACCCGGCCCCGGGATTTCGAACGGTTCGCCGGCTTCGACGCCCGGATCGAGACCCACGAATCGATCGCCGGGCGGCGCCGGTTCAAGGGCCGGCTGCTGGGGCTGGAGGCCGGCATGGTTTCGCTGGCGGTCGATGAAGATACCGTGCGCCTGCCGATCGAGGCTATTGCCAAAGCCCGGCTGGTGCTGACAGATGAATTGATTGCCGCGGCGCAAGAGGCGTCCGGCGTCTGACCGGCACGCGACCGGCGCCATCCGGTGCCGGGTTGTCCCCTCGATCCGGGGATGGCGTGCCAGAGATTTACCGATACAGGCCCCATGCAATGGCTAATGCAGTGAAGGTGATTGGGACGGAATAGAATGAGCGATCAAACCACGGAAACCATGCCCCTCGCGGAAGAGACCACCGGTCTCGCCCGCCCCGAACTGATCCAGGTGGCCGATGCGGTGGCCCGGGAGAAGGCCATCGATCGGGAAGAGGTTCTGACCGCTATGGAGCAGGCGATCCAGAAGGCCGGCCGCTCGCGCTATGGCCAGGAGCACGACATCCGCGCCACCATTCACCGGTCGACCGGGGAAATCACCCTGGCGCGCTACACCGAGGCGGTGGAGGAGGTCGAGGACGAGTTCACGCAGATCTCGATCGACGAAGCGCGCAAGATCGATCCCGACATCGAACCCGGCGGCTTCCTGATCGACCGTCTCCCGCCCATCGATTTCGGCCGTATCGCGGCCCAAACCGCGAAGCAGGTCATCGTGCAGAAGGTGCGCGAGGCCGAACGCCAGCGGCAATACGAGGAGTACAAGGACCGCATCGGCGAGGTCGTCAATGGCCTCGTCAAGCGGGTGGAATTCGGCAACGTCACCGTTGATCTCGGACGTGCCGAGGCGGTGCTGCGCCGGGACGAGGCCCTGCCGCGGGAAAACCTCAGGACTTCTGAGCGCGTGCGCGCCTTTATCTACGACGTGCGCGAGGAAATGCGCGGGCCGCAGATCTTCCTGTCCCGCACCCGGCCGGAATTCATGGCCAAGCTGTTTGCCCAGGAGGTGCCTGAAATCTATGACGGCATCATCGAGATCAAGTCGGTGGCCCGGGACCCGGGCAGCCGCGCCAAGATTGCGGTGCTGTCCAACGACGCCTCCATCGATCCCGTCGGCGCCTGTGTCGGCATGCGCGGCAGCCGCGTGCAGGCGGTGGTGGCGGAACTCCAGGGCGAAAAGATCGACATCATCCAGTGGTCGCCGGACCCTGCGACCTTCGTGGTCAACGCCCTGGCCCCGGCGGAAGTGTCCAAGGTGGTGCTGGACGAGGATCAGAAACGGATCGAAGTGGTCGTGCCCGACGAGCAGCTGTCGCTTGCCATTGGCCGGCGCGGACAGAACGTCCGCCTGGCCAGCCAGTTGTCGGGCTGGGACATCCGCATCTTCACCGAGGCCCAGGAATCCGAACGGCGCCAGGAATTCTTCCGCAACCGCTCTCAGATGTTCATCGATTCGCTCGATGTCGACGAGGTTATCGCCCATCTGT
>JAHEKA010000191.1 GCA_024638585.1 Rhodospirillales bacterium | reverse complement strand
AGCCCAGCGCTTGGTTTCAACAACACCTATGCATTGGGCATGGCCGAGGCCCGTGCGGCCGCCCTCGGGATCGCGCGGATCTCGGACCTGCTCAGGCACCCGGCCTTGAAATTCGGTTTCGGCAACGAGTTCATGAACCGGGCCGATGGCTGGCCCGCGTTGAAACGCCGTTACGGCTTGCCCCAGGCGGACGTGCGGGGGCTCGATCACGACCTCGGCTACCGCGGCCTGACGGCCGGCGATATCGACGTCATGGACCTATATTCCACCGATGCCGAGATCGCCTATTACGGGCTCAGGGTGCTGGGCGATGACCTCGGCCATTTCCCTGCCTATGACGCCGTATTCCTTTACCGGGCGGATTTGCAGGCCCGGGCACCCGCCGCCGTGCGGGCGCTGGAGCGGCTTGGAGGCCGGATCGACGAAATCGCCATGGCGCGGCTCAACACGGCGGTAAAGCTGAAGGGGCAAAGCGAATCCGCGGCCGCCGCCGGTTTCCTGAACGTCCGCCTGGGGCTCGACGTCGAGGTCACGGAGGCCTCGATCTGGGCACGGCTTCGCCAGAGGACGGCGGAACACCTGATCCTGGTGATGATCAGCCTGGGGGCGGCGATCGCCGTCGCGATTCCCCTCGGCATCCTGGCCTTCCACCGCCCGGGCGCGGGCCGGTTTATCCTGGGGGCCGCCGGCATGATCCAGACCCTGCCGGCCCTGGCATTGTTGGTCTTCATGATCCCCCTGCTGGGCATCGGCGGGCCGCCCGCCGTGGTGGCGCTGTTCCTCTACAGCTTGTTGCCGATCATCCGCAACACCCATGCCGGTCTGGCGGGGATCGGCACGCCGCTGCGCCAATCGGCCCTGGCGTTGGGATTGAGCGGCGGCGATCGGCTGCTCCGCATCGAGCTGCCGCTCGCGGCGCCCGTGATCCTGGCCGGCATCAAGACCGCGGCCGTGATCAACGTCGGAACCGCGACCCTGGGGGCGTTGATCGGCGCCGGCGGCTACGGCCAGCCGATCCTGACCGGCATCCGGCTCGACGATACCGGTCTCATTCTGGAGGGCGCGGTCCCTGCGGCGCTTCTTGCGCTCGCGGTTCAAGGAGGGTTCGAGTTGGCCGAACGCCTCTGGATTCCGAGGGGCCTCAAAGCGCGGGCTGAGGCTTAGCAAAGGGACCAAAGGATCGGACGCGGCTTCACGCGACCTTTGATTTGGTAACACCGACCAAGAGCAGGCGCCCCGTGTGCTTGGCCCGGAGGGAATGAACGCGTTTTTCGAAAAATATCCCAGCTTGGGCGCCCCGCTGTGGCTGGCCGGCTTCAAGACGGCGCGGCCTAACGTCCTCCAACCTCGATGACTGGAGGGAAACAGGACTTGGCGCCGCCCCACCGCGGGCGATAAAAAGGAGCCGGGATAATCAACAAACACAGGAGTCCCTGATGGCCGAGGCCCCGGCAAACCTGACTCGCAAACTGATCAATCGTGTCCGTGCCGACGGCGAGATGACTCCCGGCGCGGAAGTGCGGCTCAAGGCCGATCAGGTGCTGCTTCAGGATGCAACATCGACGCTGACCATGCTGGCGCTGGACGCCATGGGGCTCGATCGCATCAAGGTGGACCTGGCTGCCCAATATATCGATCACAACCTGATCCAGGCCGACTTCAAGAATCCCGACGATCACCTGTTTCTGCAAAGTGCCGCGCGCCGTTTCGGGGTCCATTTCTCACGTCCGGGCAACGGTATTTCGCACCCCGTCCACATGGAGCGGCTCGGGGTGCCGGGGCGATTCCTGGTGGGCTGCGATTCCCATACCCCGGCCGCCGGGTCGCTCGGCATGCTGGCGATCGGCGCCGGCAGCGTCGAGGTGGCGACGGTGCTGGCCGGCGACCCTCTTTCCATCCGCATGCCGCAGGTGATGGGCGTGAAACTCACCGGCAGCCTACCCGACTGGGTCAGCGCCAAGGACGTGATCCTGGAGATGCTGCGCCGCCATTCGGTCAAGGGCGGGGTGGGGCGCGTCATCGAATACTACGGGCCGGGCATCGCTTGCCTTTCCGCCATGGACCGCCACGTGATCTGCAATATGGGCACCGAATTGGGGGCCACCACGTCGGTCTTCCCCGCCGATGAGGCGGTCAAGGATTTCCTCGCCTATCACGGGCGGGCGGACGCCTTCGAAGCCATCTCAGCCGATGAGGGCTGCACCTACGATCTGGAAGATGAAATCGATCTGTCCCGGCTGGAGCCCCTGATCGCGACCCCGGGCAGCCCCGATAACGTCGTGCCGGTGCGCGACGTGGCCGGCGAGCCCGTCTATCAGGCCTATATCGGTTCTTCCGCCAACCCCGGATACCGCGACTTCGCGGTGCCCGCGGCCATGGTCGCGGGGTCCCAAGTGAATCCGGACGTCTCCTTCGACATCAATCCCTCGACCCGCCAGGTGCTCATGGACCTGATGCGTTCCGGCGCGCTGACCGACCTGATCCAGGCCGGCGGCAGGCTGCATCAAGCGGGCTGCAACGGTTGCATGGGCATGGGCCAGGCCCCGGCCTCGGGCAAGAACAGCCTGCGCACGGTGCCGCGCAATTTTCCGGGGCGGTCGGGCAATGCCGATGACCGGGTGTATCTCTGCAGCCCGGAAACCGCCACCGCCGCGGCACTGACCGGCAAGATCACCGATCCGCGCGAGCTCGGCATGGATTACCCGCGCCCGGCGATGGCGACCATCGGCGTTGATCTCCGCGATCTTCTCATTCCGCCGCCGCCGGCCGCCGAAGCGCGGACCATCGAGATTGCCTATGGCCCCAACATCGCCGCCCTGCCGCCGATCGATCCCCCCGCCGACGCCATCGAGGCACCGGTGCTGTTGAAGATGGAAGACAACGTCTCCACCGACACAATCAACCCGGCGGGGGCCGAGGTGATGCCGTACCGCGCCAACGTCCAGCGCATCGCCGAGTTTTCCTTCCGCCGGCTGGACGAGACCTATGTCGCACGCGCCAAGGAGACCCGGGACATCACCGGCCACGCACTGGTGGGGGGGCTCAACTACGGCCAGGGGTCAAGCCGGGAACACGCGGCGCTGGCGCCGCAATGGCTGGGCCTGCGCCTGGTGCTGGTCAAATCCTTTGCCCGCATCCACGAACAGAATCTGGTCAATGCCGGGGTATTGCCGCTCACCTTCGATGACGAAAGCGATTATGACGCGATCGAGGCCGGCGATACGCTCGCGGTCGCCGAAATCCACGAGGCAGTGGCGAAGGGGCGGAACATCGTCGTCTCGGTGCCGGGTAAGGGGCTCGAGATCGCGGCGACCCACAACATGTCCGAGCGCCAGGTGGAGATTTTCCTGGACGGGGGGCTGGTCAACTGGTTCAAGGCACGGCTTCAGGATCCCGGCGGCGCCGGCGCCGATGCGGCGTAGGCAAAGGCAGGGCGCGCCCCCTGTAACACCGCGCTTTATCCCTTGAGCATGCGTTCGACCTGCTTGTACTGGTTCGGCCAGGGCATCTCGTAGCCCAGTTCCACCGCCGCGTGACGGGGGAAATAGGGATCGTAAAGCTCCCACTTGGCCATGGCACAGAGGTCGGCGCGGCCATCGGCGATCACCCCGTTGGCGTCTTCGGCCGTGCGGATGTTGCCGACCGTCATAGTTGGCTTCCCGGTGGCTTTGCGGATGGCTTCCGAGAACGGCGTCTGGAACAGCCCCGTCGCGGTCGGCCGGCCGGCGCCGGTTATCGCGCCGGTGGACACGTCGATGATATCGACACCTGCGTCCAGCAGCATCCGCGATATTTCGATGCTGTCCTCGATCTTGTTACCGCCTTCCTCCCAGTCGACGGCGGAAATGCGGGCGGAGATCGGCTTGTCCTCCGGCCAGACGGCGCGGACCGCCTCGACCACCTCCAGCGGAAAGCGCATGCGGCGCGTGAGGTCCCCGCCATAGTCGTCATCCCGTTGATTGGCGAGCGGCGACATGAAGGACGACAACAGGTAACCGTGGCCCATGTGGAACTCGATCATGTCGAAGCCCGCCTCCTCCGACCAACGCGCGCCCTGGGCGAAGCGCTCCACCATGTCGGCGATCTCCGCGACCGTCATCTCCCGCGGCGTGGCGCTGGTTTCGGAAAACGGGATGGCGCTGGGACCGACGATTTCCCAGGCTTCATCACCGAGCGTGCCCTTGGCCCGTTCCCAGGCGCGGGGAATCGCGCCCTTGCGCCCGGCATGGGCCAGCTGGATGGCAATCTTGGCCTCCGACTGATCGTGGACGAAATCCACCACACGCTTCCAGGCCGTGGCGTGTTCCGGCTTGTACATGCCGGCGCAGGCCGGGGAAATCCGCCCATCGCGATGGACATTGGTCATTTCCGTGATGACCAGTCCGGCACCTCCCATCGCCCGGGAGCCGAGATGCACCAGCTGGAAATCGCTGACCGTCCCGTCATCGGACGAGTACATGCACATGGGGGAGACCACGACCCGGTTGATGAGATCCATGCCGCGCAAGCGAAAAGGCGTGAACAGTGCGGGGATGTTGGACGCAGAAACATCGGCAGCGGCCATGGCGGGGTCCTCCGGCTTTCGGCGCGCGAGCGCGCACTTTTTTCGTGGCCAACCTTATATCCCACGTGCCGGGGACGGCCAAGGCGGGCAGCGGCGGCATATCGGGCGGCCGTAGGCCTCAAGGAAAGGATTGACGCGGGCCGCGCCACGTCCGATATCCCCCTCATGGACGATCAATCATCGGGGGATGCCAAGCCCCCCTCCCTGAAGACGCCCGCGCCCTCCATCGATGTGCGCGGGCTGACCAAAAGCTACGGCGCCGTGCGGGCGGTCGACGGCATCGGCTTTTCCGTCGCCCCAGGCGAAACGGCCGCCCTGCTCGGCGCCAACGGTGCCGGCAAGACGACCACCATTTCCATGCTGATTGGTCTGTTGATTCCCGATTCGGGTTCGATCACGGTGCTGGGCGAGGACATGCGGCGCCACCGTTACCGGGTGCTTGGCCGCATCAACCTGTCCTCGCCCTATATCGATCTGCCCAGGCGCCTCACCGTGGAGGAGAACCTCAAGGTGTTCGGCCGCCTGTACGGCATCGGCGATATCCCCGGCCGGATCGAGGAATTGAGCGAAGAGCTCGACCTGGGCCCGCTTCTCCGCCGGCCTTCGGGTGCGCTGTCGTCAGGCCAACGCTCGCGCATGGCGCTCGCCAAGGCACTGATCAACCGGCCCGAGGTGCTGTTCCTCGACGAGCCCACCGCTTCGCTCGACCCCGACACGGCGGACCGCATCCGCACCTACCTGACCGAATACAAGACGCGGGAGAAGGCTACCATCCTGCTGGCCTCACACAACATGACCGAGGTCGAACGCATGTGCTCCAACGTCATGATCATGAAGGCAGGGCGCATTGTGCGAACCGGCTCGCCGCAGGACCTGATCACGCATTTCGGGCGTACCACGC
>JAHEKA010000190.1 GCA_024638585.1 Rhodospirillales bacterium | reverse complement strand
CTGGCCGAACGCCAGCGCGCCTACGACCTGTTGGCGCGGGAAGCCGCGGCCCGGATCCAGCGGCTCGCAGACATCAATGAGGAGCACGCTTCCTGGTCCGAACGGGCGGCCACCGCAGAAGCAACGCTCGAGGAGCTCGCCAAGAGGCGGACCACCATCGGCGAGGAAATCTCGGCCCTGTCGGAACGCCCCGCCGCCATCCAGACGGAGCGCATGGGCTTGGCCGACAAGGTCGAGGCCGCGGAGGCAACCCGCGGAACAGCGGCCGATGCCCTGGCCGTCGCCGAAACCGCCCTGCGCGAGGCCGACCAGGCGCTGAAGGAAGAGGAGCACCGCCTGGCCACGGCGCGGGAAGACCGGGTGCGGGCCGAGGGTGCGGTGGAGCAGGCCGACCAGACCATATCGACCCTGCGAGAGCGCATCTCAGAGCGCCTCGAAGCGCAGCCCGTTGAGCTGATCGAGATCGGCGGCATCGATCCCGAGGCCCCGCCGGAGACGGAAGCCGCCGAACGCCGCTTCGAGCGCCTGGTGCGCGAACGGGACAATATGGGGCCGGTCAATCTGCGGGCCCAGCAGGAGGCCGAGGAATTGAGCGAGCAGATCGCCTCCATGGAAGCCGAGCGCGATGACCTGATCAAGGCCATCGCCCGGCTGCGCCATGGCATCAGCGAGCTCAACCGAGAGGGCCGCACCCGGTTCGTCGCCGCCTTCGAGGAGGTCAACACCCACTTCCAGGAGTTGTTCACCAAGCTGTTCGGCGGCGGACGGGCCCATCTGGAGCTGACCGAATCCGATGATCCCCTGGAAGCCGGCCTTGAGATTATGGCGAGCCCGCCGGGCAAGCGGCTGCAGGTGCTGTCGCTGCTGTCGGGCGGGGAAAAGGCGCTCACCACCATCGCGCTTTTGTTTGCCGTGTTCCTGACCAACCCCGCGCCCATCTGTGTGCTGGACGAGGTCGACGCGCCGCTGGACGATACCAACGTCATGCGCTTCTGCGCCCTGGTGGAACAGATCGCGCACGAAAGCAGCACCCGCTTCCTGCTGGTCACCCACCATCGCACCACCATGGCGCGGATGGACCGGTTGTTCGGCGTAACGATGCCCGAACGCGGCGTCTCGCGCCTGGTTTCTGTGGACCTGCAAGGGGTGTCCCACCTCAAGGCTATCGCCTGAGCAATCGTCTTATTTTTGCTTGCAACTCAATGGCTTACCCTTGGGCCATTGGCCCTTGACAGTGCCTGGGTGCTCTTCTAATGTGCCCGCGCCTTAGCCCATTGGTTTAGGCTTCTTGCCCCTTCGGGAGTGATTGTCGGGGGCGCTCCTCCCAATTCCATCTCGGATCTGTCGAGAGGACGGGATGACCGAGCGAGACCGCGAGCCTTCGGGCACACCGCCTGACGGCGGCCCGCCCCCACCGGGGAAAGGGCTATCGCAACTGAAGGCCCGCCTTGCCACCGCCCGTGCGCGAGACAAGCGCAGCACCGGCGGCAAGCGCGACACCGATGCAAGCGGCATCGGCATCGCCGTGCGGGTGGGCATCGAACTGGCGGGGACGCTGGCGGTCGGTGTTGGAATCGGCTGGCTCCTGGACCGCTGGCTCGGCACCGGGCCCTGGTTGTTGGTGGTGTTCTTCTTCCTTGGGAGCGCCGCAGGTGTCCTGAACGTTTACCGGGCCGTCAAGCATATCGGCCTGGCACCGGCCTACCGGCGCGGATCCGGCGAAGCGGACGGGAACGAGAACAAGGATGAGGGCGGCGGTCGTTGACCGGCGCATGGGGGGCCGCCATTGGCGGCGGACGAAAGAGAAGACCGGGGATCTAAGGCGTGGCATCGCCCCTTCAGCAATTCGAGATCAAAGCCATCGCGCCCATAGAGGTCGGCGGTGCGGACATTTCCTTCACCAATTCGTCGCTGTTCATGGTGATCGTGATCACCGCGGTGACCCTGTTCCTGGTGCTGGGCATGCGCAAGCGGGCCATGGTGCCGGGGCGCTGGCAATCCATGGCGGAACTGACATACGAATTCATCGCCGGCCTTGTGCGCGACAATGTGGGAAACGAGGGGCGCGCCTATTTCCCCTTCGTTTTCACGCTGTTCATGTTCATCCTGTTTGCCAACGTGATCGGCCTGATTCCCTATTCCTTCACCGTGACCAGCCACATCATCGTCACCTTCGCCCTCGCCGCGCTGGTGTTCCTGGGCGTGACGGTGATCGCCATCGTCAAGCACAAGATGAAGTTCTTCACCTATTTCATGCCGGCGGGCGCACCGATCTATATGGCGCCGCTGCTGATCCCGATCGAGCTGCTGAGCTACCTCGCCCGGCCGGTCACCCTAGCGCTCCGGCTGTTCGCCAACATGATGGCGGGCCACACCATGCTCAAGGTCTTCGCCGGATTCGTCATCGCCCTGGGGCTGGCGGGGGTGTTCCCGCTGGCGGTGCTGATCGCGCTCTACATGCTGGAGCTGATCGTCGCGGTGCTCCAGGCGTTCGTCTTTACCATTCTGACCTGCCTTTACCTCCATGACGCCATCCATCTGCATTGACGCAGCCAGATGACGTGAATACGTAATCCCAAGAGCCCAAATAAGATAAAGGAATGACAAAATGAGTGTAGAAGCCGCCAAACTGATCGGTGCGGGACTTGCCGTGATCGGCCTGGCCGGTGTCGGCGTCGGCATCGGCAACGTGTTTTCGGCCTTCATCACCTCCGTGGCACGCAACCCAGCGGCCCAGTCGACGGTCTTCCCGTTCACCATGCTGGGCTTCGCCCTGGTGGAAGCCATCGCCCTGTTCGCCCTGCTGATTGCCTTCCTGATCCTGTTCGGCTAGGCCGGACCCAGGCTAGACGCGGAAACAACGAGGCGCCGGCCCATGCCGCAACTCGACGTCGCAAGTTATCTGCCCCAGGTGGTGTGGCTCGCCATCACCTTCGCCATCCTCTATGTGTTGATGGCGAAACTGGCGTTGCCGCGCATCTCCGATGTGCTGGAAGAGCGCTCGGAACGGCGCCAGGACAACCTCGCCAGGGCCGAGGAACTCCAGGCGGAGGCGGAAGCCGCGGCCGAGGCTTACGAAAAGGTCCTGGCCGACGCCCGGGGCGCGGCCCACGAACGGGTGCTCAAGACGGCGGACGAAGCCAAGACCCGGACCGAGGCCGCGATCCATGAGCTGGACGAGAAACTCGCGGGCGAGGTCAACACCGCCGAGGCCGCGATCGACGAGGCCCGTGGGGCGGCACTGAAAGACGCCACCGCCATCGCCGCCGAGGCCGCCAGACTGGCAACCCAGCGCCTCGCCGGGATCGAGGTCGAAGCCGCCGCCGCCGAGGCCGCGGCCCGCACCGCTCAGGAGGCCCGGGCATGATCGCATCGGCCTTTGCCGCCACTGCCGAAGCCGGCGCCCAAGATCTGCCGCTCTGGCAACAGCCCGAGGTGTGGCTGGCCGTCGCCTTCGGCATTTTCGTGGGCCTCTTGGCCAAGCCGCTCTGGACGCGGATCACCGGCGGCCTCGACGGGCGCGCCGAACGCATCCAGGCGGACCTTGACGAGGCGCGCCAACTGCGTGAAGACGCCCAGGCGGCACTTGCCAATTACCAGCGCAAGCAGCGCGACGCCGCCAAGGAAGCCGAAGAGATCCTCAAACATGCCGAGGAAGAAGCCGCCCGCCTGACGGCGGATGCGGAAAAAAACCTCACCGAGACACTCAAGCGCCGCGAGGCCTTGGCCAAGGATAAGATCGCCCAGGCCGAGGCGCGCGCCATCGAGGAAGTGAAGGACGAGGCGGTGGAAGTGGCGCTCGCCGCGACCCGCGCGTTGATCACCGAACGCCTCGATGCCGCCAAGGCCGAACAGCTGATCGACGACGCCGTCGGCGAACTGCCCCAGAAGCTGAAATAGTTTTGGTCTTGGCCAGCGCCAAGCGCTAGAAACTCTCCTGTGATTGCCCTTTGCCCTATTGGCACCGGCCTGGAAACAGGAGGAGCGGCAGGCAATGCCTCGGCATATCAAAGCCATCGCGTATGCGGGAAATGGGCTCTTGGCGATCGCGTTCGCCCTATTCGCGACATTCACACTTGGCAGAGGCCAACTGGGCCTTTTTCTGTTCTTCGCGGCCGTCGCCGCGCTGGGCTTGTGGAACCTCTACGTGATCTGGAAGGCGGCCTATTTGCTTTCCGAGGAACAATGGCTGGAAGCCGAGTTGCGCAAGGCGGAACTCCGTGAGCAGCTCAGGAAAATGGGACGTTTCATCCCTGGCCGTAGGGGCCAACCCCAGCCCCCTGCGGATCAAGACCCTGAAGGGCCTTAGGACCCAGCCTACTCCGCCGCCTTCCCCGGCGCGGGATCGGCGCGGTAACGCAGGACCGGATGGCGGGCGGCCTGGGTTTCGTCTAGCCGCCTCCGCGGGGCGAAATGGGGCGCGGTCTTGAAGCGTTCGGCCTGGCCCGCCTCGAGCCGCTGCATCAGCCCCTTCACCGCTTTGACAAAGCGGTCGAGCTCGGCCTTGGGCTCGGTCTCGGTCGGCTCCAGCAGCATGGCGCCGTGCACCACCAGGGGGAAATAGATGGTGGTGGGGTGAAAGCCCTCGTCGATCAGGGCCTTGGCGAAATCCAGCGTACTGACGCCGTGCGCCCGGAACGCCTCGTCATCGAACAGGCATTCGTGCATGCAGGGGCCGGGATAGGCGGCACTCAGGCTGTCGGACAACGCCGCCAGCATGTAATTGGCCGCCAGCACCGCGTCTTCGGACACCTGTTTCAACCCGTCGCCGCCATGGCTCAGCATGTAGGTATAGGCGCGGACGAACATGCCGAACTGGCCGTGAAACGCCTTCAGGCGGCCGATGCTGGCCGCCGCATCGGCGTCCGCTGTTTCCTGCAAGCCGAACCCGTCCGCGCCCGCCACCAGCCAAGGCAGCGGCGCATGGGCCGCAAGCGTTTCCGTCATCGCCACCGGGCCCGATCCCGGGCCGCCGCCGCCATGGGGCGTGGAGAACGTCTTGTGCAGGTTGAAATGCATCACGTCGATGCCGAGATCGGCGGGCCGCGCCTTGCCCATGATGGCGTTGAAATTGGCGCCGTCGCAATAGACATAGGCCCCGGCGTCATGGCACGCCTCGGCCATCTCCACGATGTCGCTTTCGAACAAGCCGCAGGTGTTGGGATTGGTGATCATCAGGGCGGCGACGTCGGGACCGAGTTTTTGTTTAAGGGCTGCGAGGTCCGCCCGTCCGTTTGCGTCGCCCGCCACCGGATCGACCGAATAGCCGCAGGTCGCCGCCGTCGCCGGATTGGTGCCGTGGGCCGATTCGGGGACCAGCACACGGGTGCGCGCTTCGCCTGCATCGTCATGGGCGGCGCGGATCACCATCATGCCGCAGAGCTCCCCCTGGGCACCGGCCGCGGGCGATAGCGCCACCCTGGGCAGGCCGGTGAGCACGGAGAGCCAATGGGCGAGACTGTCCA
>JAHEKA010000189.1 GCA_024638585.1 Rhodospirillales bacterium | reverse complement strand
GCGTTCGAGACATTGACCCTCGCCCCGATCGACCGCCGGCTGATCGATCCCAAGCTGCTCTCGGATGAGGAAAGGCGCTGGTTCAACGCCTATCACGCACGGGTCGCCAAGGCGCTGGCGCCGCTGGTCGATGCCCGCACCGGGGCCTGGCTCAAACGGGCGACCAAGCCGATCTGAGGCGGGACGTCTTCAGTCGACGCCCGCCATGTCCCGCCATTCCTCTTCGGTCAGGACCGGGATGCCGAGCTCTTTGGCCTTCTTGGCCTTGGATCCGGGATCCGCGCCGATCACCACATAGCCGGTTTTCTTGGAGACCGAGCCCGAAACACGGGCGCCCAGCGCCTCGGCCTTGGCCTTGGCCTCCTTGCGGCCCATGGTGGCCAGGGTCCCGGTGAACACCACGGTCTTGCCGGTGAACGGCGATTCGCTCACTTGGGGCGCGGCGGCTTCTTCGATTGAGAGCAGTTCGTCGAGATCGTCAAGCACCTCGCGGTTATGGGGCTCGGCGAAGAAGCCGATGATGTCGTCGGCCATGGCGGGGCCGACCCCGTCGATATCGGTGAGTTCGCCATAGGCGTCCGAGTCGTGGTCGGCCGCCTGGGCCATGGCCTCGCGCCAATGGTCCAGGGTCCGATAGGTGCGGGCCAAGAGCTTGGCGGTCGCTTCGCCCACCTGGGGGATGCCGAGGCCATAGATGAAGCGCTCCAGGCTGACGGTGCGGCGCTGCTCGATGGCGCGCAGGAGGTTGTCCACCGATTTGTCGCCCCAACCCTCGCGCTCCTTCAGGGCCGCTTCGTGGGCGGCCAGACGGAAGATGTCGCCGGGCGTCTTGATGAGCCCATCGATCCAGAAGGCTTCGACATGCTTGCCGCCCAGGCCTTCGATATCGAAAGCGTCGCGCGAGACGAAATGCTTGAGCCGTTCCACCGCCTGGGCCGGACAGATCAGTCCGCCGGTGCAGCGCCAGGCCACTTCGCCCTCTTCGCGCACGGCGAGGGAGCCGCAGCGCGGGCAAATGTCGGGGAACTGGAAGGGCTTGGTCCCCTTGGGCCGTTTGTCCGCGATCACCTCCACCACCTGGGGAATGACGTCGCCGGCGCGCTGGATGATGACGCTATCGCCCTCCCGCGCATCCTTGCGCTTGATCTCGTCCTCATTGTGCAGCGTCGCCCGGCTGACCACCACGCCGCCCACGGTGACCGGCGTCAGGTGTGCGACCGGCGTCAAGGTGCCGGTGCGCCCGACCTGGATTTCGATCCTTTCCAATACCGTCTCCGCCCGTTCGGCGGCGAACTTGTGAGCGATGGCCCAGCGCGGGCTGCGGCTCACCTGGCCGAGGCGTTCCACCCAATCGAGCCGGTTGACCTTGTAAACCACGCCGTCGATGTCGTAATCGAGGCCGGCGCGCCGGCTTTCCAGGTCCGTATGGAAGGCAATGGCGTCTTTGGCCGCGGTGTAAAGCGCCCCGTCGTTCAGGGTGAAGCCGAAGCCCTCGAGCCGCGCGCGCGCCTCTTGAAGGGTGCCGCCCAGCGGTTCCGACACCTCGCCCCAGGCGTAACCGAAGAATCCCAGGTTGCGCGCGGCGGTGATCGTCGAATCCAACTGGCGCAGGGAGCCGGCTGCGGCGTTGCGTGGATTGGCGAAGACCTTGGCGCCGGCCTCCGCCTGGCGGGCGTTGAGCGCCTGGAATTCGGTTTTGGACATGTAGACCTCGCCGCGGACCTCCAGCACTTCCGGCCAGTCCTCGCCATTGAGGCGTTTGGGCACATCGGCGAGGGTGGCGAGGTTGCGGGTGACGTTTTCCCCGGTGGTGCCGTCGCCCCGCGTCGCGCCCTGAACGAAGCGCCCGCTTTCATAGCGCAATGCCACGGAGAGCCCGTCGATCTTAGGCTCGGCCATCAGCGCCACTTCGGCATCGGCATCGAGATTGAGGAAACGGCGCACCCGGGCCACGAACTCCTCGACGTCTTCGCCGGAAAAGGCGTTGTCCAGTGACAGCATCGGCACCGAATGGGTGACCTTTGCAAAGCCCGAAGCCGGTGCGGCGCCGACCCGCTGGCTCGGGCTGTCGTCGCGGATCAGTTCGGGGAAGGCGGCTTCCAGGGCGTCGTTGCGTGCCCGGAGTGCGTCATAAGCGGCGTCGGAGATGTCCGGCGCGTCCTTTTGGTAATAGAGCGCGTCGTGATGGGCGATCTCCTTGGCAAGATAGGCAAGCTCCGCCGCCGCGTCTTCCTCCGACAATTGCTCCGGCGGCAGGGCCGAGATCCCGCCGACGCTCTCGGCACTCATGGCGTGCCTCCCGCCAGCAGCTTGTCCGCCGCCGCCCGGGCCTCATCGGTGACGGTGGCGCCGGCCAGCATGCGCGCGATCTCCTCGCGCCGCTCTGCGCTGGCCAGTTCCTCAACCGTGGTCGCGGTCTTACGTGTGGTGCCCTGTTTGGCGACCCGCCAATGTTGATCGCCCCGGGCCGCCACCTGTGGCGAATGGGTGACCACCAGGACCTGAAGCCGCAGCCCGAGGCGGGCCAAGCGTTCGCCCACCGCGTCGGCGGTGGCGCCGGAAATGCCGGAATCGACCTCGTCAAACACCAGGGTCGGCGCCGTGCCTTGGCCCGCCAGGATGACCCTGAGCGCCAGCATGATCCGGGCCAGCTCGCCGCCGGATGCGATCTTGTTCAACGGTCCCGGGTCGGCGCCGGGATTGGCGGCAATCTCGAACACCACCCGCTCGGCGCCGTCGGCCCCGCGGTTTTCCGCGTCCAACGGCAGGAGCGCCACCGTGAACCGCGCTTTTTCCAGTTTCAGGGGCGCGAGCTCTCGCCCCATGGCGGTCTCCAGCTTCCGAGCCGCCTTGGTCCGGCTCGCGCTCAGGCGCTCGGCGGCCTTGTCATAGGCGTCTTGCGCCTCTGCCGTCGCCTTGGCCAGGCGGTCGAGCTCGGCGTCGGAATCCTCGATCGCCGAGAGCCGCGCGGCGAGGGCCACCCCATGATCGGCCAGGGCATCCGGGGCGACCTCGTGCTTGCGGGCGAGCGCCCGCAGCGCGAACAGCCTATCTTCCACTTGGGCCAGGCGGCCCGGTTCCCCGGTCAGGGTCGTTGCGGCATTCCTCACCTCGCTTAGAGCATCGGCGGCTTCCATGGCGGCGCGCTCCAGGGCCGCCATGGCGGCATCGAAACGGCCCTCGGCGTCATCCCGGGTGCGTTCGAGTGCCTTGAGTGCCCGGTTGAGGACCGTATCCACGCCGCCATCGGCGGTCAGCCCGGCCTCTGCATCCTGCAGGGACTGGGCCAGCTTGGCGCCGGCGGCGAGGAAGCGCCGTTCGCCGGCGAGGCGCTCTTCCTCCCCCGGTTCCGGCGCGAAAGCCTCGATCTCGGCCACTTGGTGGCGCAACAATTCCTCATCCCGGAGCGCGTCCTGCAGGGCTGCCCGGGCCTCGGCTTCGGTCATGCGCGCGGCGCTCAAGGCGCGCCAGGCAAGGGCGACAGCCTCGATCAGGGAGGCGTGGGCGGCGAAGCTGTCCAGCAAAGACCTGTGTGTCGCAGCGTTGAGCAGGCCCTGGGTCTCGTGCTGGCCGTGGATTTCCACCAGTTCCGCGGCCAGGGTGCCGAGCAGGCCGGCACTGACCGGCTCGTCGTTGACATAGGCGCGCGACCGGCCGTCCCGGCCCACCACTCGGCGCAGGATCAGGGTCGTTTCCACCGGCAGGTCGCGTTCGGCGAGGGTCCCGAGCGCGGGATGATCTTCAGGCAGCTCGAATTCGGCCGTGACCTGGGCCCTGTCCGCGCCGGTGCGGATCAGACGGTTGTCCGCACGGGCGCCCATGGCCAGGCCGAGCGCGTCGAGCAGGATCGATTTGCCGGCGCCGGTCTCTCCTGTGAGAACGCCCAGTGATCCAGTGAAGTCGAGGTCGAGCCGGTCAACCAGAACGACGTCGCGGATCGAGAGGCGGCGAAGCATGGAGGGTCAGAATACGGAATCCCAAGCGCGGCCGAACCATGACTTGCGGGGGATCGAGCTGGCGACCTCCTCGCGCTTGGGTTTGATTCCGGTCATCAGGACGTAGGAATCCAGATACCACTCGCTTCCCGGGAAATTGTGGCCGAGAACCGAGGCCGCCTTCTTCGCTTCGTCCTTTATGCCCAGCGCCAGATAGCTCTCGGTCAGGCGGTGCAGCGCCTCCGGGACGTGGGAGGTGGTCTGGTAGGTCTTGATCACTTCCTTGAAGCGGTTGATGGCGGCGATGAACATGCCGGATTTTTGGTACCAGCGACCGACGGACATTTCCTGACCGGCGAGCTGGTCCTGGGTAAGATCGTATTTCAGTTTTGCGTCGCGCCCATACTTGCCGTTGGGGTCGCGTTTCATGACGGCCTGAAGTTCTTCCATCGCCTTGCGGGTGATGCCCTGGTCGCGCTGCACGTCGGCGATCTGTTCGTAATAGCAGAGCGCCTTGAGGTAATGGGCGTATTCGATGTCCCGGCTGCCCGGATGGAGACGGATGTAGCGGTCAAGGCCAACGATCGCCTCGGGATAACGGTTGGTGGCGTAATAGGTGTAGCTCGCCATCAGCATCGCCTTGGTGGCCCAGATGGAATAGGGATGCTGGCGTTCCACCTCGGCGAAGACCTTGGTGGCGTCGATGCCCTCCCCGCGGGTCAGCAGGCTCATGCCGCGGTTATACAGCCTCTCCGCCGGCTCTTCCTTGCCGGTGACCACCGGCGTGCGTCCGGAGCAGGCGCCAAGTACCAGAACGCAGACCACCAGCGCAGCAAGAACCCGGCCGGATACGCCGCGGCGCGCGCGCTTCGCTCGTTGTCGGTCCAAGGATGAAGAGGTCGTACCGGTCATTGCCAGACGGAAATTACTACATGGGTTCGGGCCGCGGCCCAGAGTCGCAGCCCGAGTATAACATGGCGGGGTGGTGGCGGGGCAAGCCGAAGCAGCCTCGGTCCCGTGGCGGGCCGGGCCGCCTTTGGCGGAGCCAATTCGGGTTGATCAGCGGGTGGCGGCTGCCGGGATGACGTCTGGCAGGTCGTAGGCCGACACTTCGAGTTCGATGTCCTGGGCCGGGATTTTTGGCATCGGAACCTTGGTCCAGGCTTCCGGATCGGCAAACAGGGCGACCAGCAAACGGTGGTTCATGGCGTGGCCCGAACGTGAGCCGCGGAAGTGGCCGATAATCGGCGCGCCCGCGAGGTAAAGATCGCCGACAGAGTCGAGAATCTTGTGCCGCACGAACTCATCGTCGTAGCGGAGGCCGGAATCGTTCAAAACCTTTTCCCCGTTCACCACGACCGCATTATCCAGAGACCCGCCCCGCAACATGCCGTTGGCCCGCATGGCAGCGACTTCATGCTCGAAGCCGAACGTCCGCGCGCTGGAAATCTCACTCTTGAAGGTGCCGTTGGCGAAATGGACGAAATGGTCCTGGCTCGCGACCACCGGGGAGTCGAACTCGATATCGAACGCCACGGAG
>JAHEKA010000188.1 GCA_024638585.1 Rhodospirillales bacterium | reverse complement strand
AGGCGAGGAGATCGAGGTCCAGCACCCGGGCCGCCCCCGCCGCCCGCCGCACCCGCCCGAACCGGGCCTCCAGCCCAAGCAGGGCCTGCAGCATGGCCTGCGGATCCAGGGCAGTCTTCACCTCCGCCACCGCGTTGACGAACCAGGGCTGATCCGATCGCGGCACCGGCGCCGTCTCGTAAAATCCTGAGTGCACCAGAACCTCGAGTCCCAAGGCCCCGAAGGCGTCAAGGGCGGCTTGCAGGGTGGCGGCCGGTGGTCCCCATTGGGGGGAGGGTAGATTGCCGCCAAGACCGATCAGAATCATCAATTTATTCCAATAATCCGGGGGGTTCCGCGTCAATCCTACGAGACTTCCTTATCCAGAATAGGTATAATTAGTGCAATTAGGAAGCATTCCACAACAGCGCTGATCCCCAAAATCAATTGAAAACGCTTGATATTTCGGCCTTTGAGGCAAGCCAAATAAGAAAAAAAGGATATTGCATCATGGATTTCTATTCCCAGGAACGAATTGCCCTTTTCATCGACGGCTCCAACCTCTACTCGTCGGCACGCAATCTTGGTTTTGATATCGATTACAAAAAGTTAAGAGAATTATTTAGTTCAAAAGGTCAACTTGTTCGGGCCTTCTACTACACCGCCCTGATAGACGATCAGGATTACTCCCCGCTCCGTCCCCTGGTCGACTGGCTCGATTACAACGGTTACACCCTCGTCACCAAAAGCGCCAAGGAATTTACCGACGCGGAAGGCCGCCGCCGCATCAAGGGCAATATGGACATCGAGCTCGCGATCGACGTCCTGGAAATGGCCGAACGTCTGGACCACGTGGTTTTGTTCTCGGGTGACGGCGATTTCCGACGGTTGGTCGAGGCGGTTCAGCGCCGTGGGGTGCGGGTGACGGTGGTCTCCACGACCCGGACCTCCCCGCCCATGGTGGCCGACGAGCTGCGCCGCCAATGCGACCACTTCATCGAGCTGCGCGACCTGGAGATGGAGATTTCTCGTCCCCGGGAAACCGCCGGCGCCGATCAGGATCCGGAATACACGGCTTAGATTCCCGCCTCCCACTCAATGGAAAACCAGCTAGAACCCGCGGTTGGATGCGCGCTCTGCCCCAGATTGACGAAATTCCGGGCCGACAATCAGGCCGCCCATCCGGAATGGCACAACCGTCCGGTGCCGGCCTTCGGCGAGACCAAGGCGCGTCTCCTGATCGTCGGCCTGGCGCCGGGATTGCGCGGGGCCAACGCCACCGGCCGCCCCTTCACCGGCGATTACGCGGGCGAGTTGCTGTACCCCACGCTGCTGGCAACGGGGTTCGCCAAGGGCACCTATGGCGCGCGCCGGGACGATAACTTGCGGTTGGTGGATACGCGTATCACCAACGCCGTACGCTGTGTTCCGCCCCAGAACCGGCCGCAAGGACCAGAGGTTCAGACCTGCGGGGAATTTCTCGGGCGCGAGATCGCCGCCATGAACCGGCTCGGCTGCATCGTGACGCTTGGGACCGTCGCTCACCGCTCGACCCTGAAGGCGCTGAGGATCAGGCCCAAGGATGCGCCGTTTGGCCACGCCGCCGCGTTCGAGGCGGATGACGGCCTGCTGCTGCTCTCGAGCTATCACTGTTCGCGGCTCAATACCAACACCGGGCGCCTGACGCCGAAGATGTTCCGTCTCGTGTTCGAAGAAGCGCGGCGTTATCTCGATCTCAGGCGCCCGACCACACGCGGCCGAGGACCGCGGACCTAACGGCACCCATGCCTAGCCCCGCTCGCGCATGAGGCGGGCCTTCTGGCGCTGCCAGTCACGCTGCTTCTCGAGCTCGCGTTTTTCGTACTGACGCCGTCCCTTGGCCAGGCCGAGCTCGACCTTGGCGATTCCGCGGTCGGAGAAATAGATGGAAAGCGGCACCGCCGTCATGCCTTCGCGCTGGATCGCGCCGATCAAGCGGTTGAGCTCCCGCCGGTGCAGTAGGAGCTTGCGCCGCCGCCGGCTCTCATGACCACCGCCCGGGGCAAATTTGTAGGGCGGGATATGGGCGTTCATCAGCCACAGCTCGCCGCCCTGTTCCCGCGCATAGGAATCGTTGAGATTGGCGCCGCCGCCCCGCAGCCCCTTGACCTCGGAGCCGGACAGCACGAGTCCCGCCTCGATGGTGTCCTCGATAACGTAATCGCGCCGCGCCTTTCGGTTCTGAGCGGCGAAACGCTCTTGGGCGGAACGGCGCCCCTTGGCGCTGCGGGCCATGGTGCTATCCCAAGAGACCGGCGCCCGACAGCGCGTCCTTCACCGTCTGCTTGGACGCCGGCGTGATCTCGACCAGCGGCAGGCGCAGTTCCCCGGTGCACAACCCCATCAGCTCGGCAGCGTATTTGACCGGCCCCGGGCTCGCTTCGCAGAACATCGCGTCGTGCACCGGCAAGAGGCGCGCATTGATCTCCGCCACCTTAGCCAAATCTCCCGCCTGCCAGGCGGCGTGGAGCTGGGCACAGGGCTCTGGCGCGATATTGGAGGTCACGGAGATGCAGCCATGCCCGCCCTGGGACAGGAACGGGACCACCGTCGCGTCCTCGCCGGACAACTGGCAGAAGTCCTCCCCGCAGGCCAGCAGCGTCTTGAGCGGCCGCACCAGATCCGCGGTGGCATCCTTGACGCCGACGATATTTGCGTGCTTGGCAAGCGCGGCCATGGTGTCCACGCTCATGTCGATCACCGAGCGGCCGGGAATATTGTAAATGATGATCGGCAGATCGACGGCATCGGCGATCGCCGTATAGTGGGCGGCCAAACCGGCCTGGGTCGGCTTGTTGTAATACGGCGTGACCACCAACCCGGCATCGGCGCCCGCCTCCTTGGCGTGGCGTTGCAGCATGATCGCCTCTTCGGTGGAATTCGATCCCGTACCCGCGATCACCGGAACCTTGCCGCGCGCCACGTCTATGCAAAGCTCGGTCACGCGCATGTGCTCGTCATGGGACAAGGTCGGCGATTCCCCCGTGGTGCCCACCGGCACCAGCCCCTCGGTGCCGGCATCGAGCTGGCGCTGCACCAGGCTTTGGTAGGTCTTCTCGTCGACCGCGCCGTCCTTGAACGGGGTAATCAGGGCGGTGAATGATCCCTTGAACATCGTGCTTCTCCCGCCCCCGGTTGGCTGCTTCCGGAGGCTTTCACATTTCGCCGCACCATAACCGCCAACGCCGGACCTGCCAAGGCCGCCCGGGCGGGCCGCCAAGTGGGGCTCTTACGAGTTGGGATTGTCCGGCTATAATGACCCGAACGCGGATGGGCGGACACAACGCTCACCGGAAGGCCCAGGAACTGCGCCGCACCTTGGGGCGCCGAAAACAAATCACAGGGGGAAACCAACATGTCGCGACTGGATCACTGCTACAACATCGCGGACCTTCGCAAATACGCGCGCCGGCGCCTGCCCAAAGGCGTATTCGAATATGTCGATCGGGGCGCGGAAGACGAGATCGCCTTGACCGATAACCGCGAGGCTTTCAAGCGGCTCAAGTTGCGCACCCGATTCCTGGTGGACCTCAGCGAGAGAGACATGGGGATAGAGCTTCTCGGCAAGCGATCCGAGCTGCCCATGGCCATCGCGCCGACCGGTGTCGCCGGGATGACCTGGTACCACGGCGAGGTGGAACTCGCCAAGGCCGCCGCCGCCAAGGGCGTTCCCTTCACCCTTGCCACGCCGGCGGTCACACCGATGGAACGGGTCGCGGAGGTCGCCGGCGGCAGATTATGGTTCCAGCTCTATATGTGGGGCGACGTGGACGCGTCCTACAATCTGGTCAGTCGCGCCAAGGATGCCGGGTTCGAGGCCCTGGTGGTTACCATCGACAGCGCGCTGGGCAACAACCGGGAATACAACAAGCGCAACGGGTTTGGGGTTCCGTTCAAGCCGTCGGTGCGGTCCGTCACCGACATGATGCTGCATCCCGAATGGCTGGTCGGCGTGATGGGGCGTTATGTCGCAACCACCGGCATGCCGCGCCATGAGAATTATCCGGAGAAGTACCGCCATCGAATCAACCGGGGAGAGGTTGGCCAGTTGGGGCCGGGGCGGCATCTTTCCATGACCTGGGACGAGATCGCCCGGATGCGCGACTTCTGGCCCCGCAAGCTGATCGTCAAGGGCATCCTGCGCGAGGAAGACGCGGTGCACGCGGTCGAGAACGGTGCCGACGCGGTGGTGGTGTCAAACCATGGCGGCAGGGCGCTCGATTCCGCCGCCCCTACAATCGACGTGCTGCCTGAAGTGGTGCGCGCCGTGGGCGCCCGGACCACCGTCATCCTGGACTCGGGCATTCGCCGCGGCAGCGACATGGTCAAGGCACTGGCCATGGGGGCGGACGCGGTGCTGACCGGCCGCGCGACGCTTTACGGGACGGCGGTTGCCGGTCAGGCCGGCGCCGAAAAGGCGCTGTCCATCCTCCATACCGAGTTCGAAAAGACCATGGCCTATGTCGGCTGCCGGCGGGTCAGCGAAGTGACGGCGGATATCTTCGCCAAGCCGCTCCTCAACTAACACGGAAAAAGAAGCCCTTATCACAGCCATAGTCGATCCGGTCCGCGGGGTGGCGATTGCCTCGTTAAGCTTAACGGGGCGCACAAGAAGATGTAGGTGCGCAGAAAGCTGGAATTGCCGCTGCCGCGGAGAAGCCTTAGGACTCTCAGGTATTGTTTATCGGATTACCGCGTAAGGCTTCGAAGTTATGGATGGGACCAAGCAGGCGTTCAGCAAAAGGCAACGCGTACTTATTGTCGAGAATGAACCGACGTTAGTGCAAAAACTTCAAGACATCGTCGAGACCCTTGGGGCCATGATCGTGGCGCCGGAGCGATGCATCAATGACGCCATCGAAATTCTAAATGCGGGATCGGTGGACGTGGTTCTTTTGGATACGGACATCTCGATCCAGAACCTATCCCTGTTGGCCAGGTCCTGCCAAAAGAAGCGCATTCCCTTCGCGTTGATCACCACCTATGGCGGGTTCACCTTCGACGACCCCGCCCTGGACACGGCACCCCGGCTCTACAAACCGCTGGACGAATGCAGCGTGCGTACGATCGTCACGCGGGCACTGCACGACCGGTTGGCCTGCGCCCACTGAACCCGCCCCCTTATCGGGTGTTGGATCAACTGCCGGAAGACAAGGCGAACCTGTCACCAATCGGCCGGCCCTTGCCTGGACGCTTCAGTCCTCCACCAGGGCCGCGACTGAAACATAGTCGACCTTTCCCGTGCCGAGGACGGGGACCGCGTCTACGGGAACGATCCTTTTCGGCACCATCAGTTCGGCGATTCCTTCGGCCTTGGCATGAGCCAGAAGAACATCGACTGTGGCATCGGGATGGTCAGTGACCAGGACGAGTTGTGCACCCTTGCGTGCATCGGGGAGGCTCACCACCGCATGGGTGTGGCCGGGCCAGACCGCGTCGGCAGTAGCTTCGACGGCGCTCAAGGACACCATTTCTCCGGCGATCTTTGCGAACCGCTTGGCCCGCCCC
>JAHEKA010000187.1 GCA_024638585.1 Rhodospirillales bacterium | reverse complement strand
AGGCCTGCCAGGCGCCGAAGGACAGGTTGAAGATGCCGAACGCGGTGACCAACTGCCCGACCACGAGGGCCCGGGTGGTTTGCCCGGCGATCCGCCGTGGCCAACGGAACAGGAAGAAGATCGCCAGCGCCCCCAACACCGCGCCCGGCAGGCCAAGCTCCAGCCACCATTCCAGAGGGCCGTTATGGGGATGCATGGAGAACACCCGGCGCGGCTTGAGCTCGCCGTCCTGGGGCAACATCACCATCTGTTCGCCGCCCGGGACCTTGCGCCCGGCCCTGAGCCCGTAACCGAGGATCGGCCGTTCCAGGATCCTGGCCGAGGTGAAGCGCCAGATCGCCAGGCGATGTGTGGCCGAATCCTTAAGCGTTCCTTGGTCGAGCCGGGTGGTTTCTGTGGCGGCGGTGAGGGCCTTCATGGTCAAGGGCGCCGCCAGGACCCAAAGCGCCGCCAGGACCGCGAGCACACCGACCGCTTTGCGCGGCATGGCGATGAAGCCGGCGGAGAGGATAGCGCCCGCGCTGAATGAAAGGGCGGCGGCGGTCGCGTCGGTGAACCAGAAGGTCGCGAGCGCGCCGGCGCCCAGGCCGATCGCTGCCCAGCGCGCGCCTGCCCGGGTGAGAAAGATCAGCGCCGGCCATACCAGAATTGCCGCAACGCTGATGCCCCGCACCAGGGGTGAAAAGGTGCCGTTCCAATCATCATGGAACAGGCGCACCAGGACGCCGTCGGTGGCGAGCTCGCTCCACTGGGTGAGGACGCAAAGGGTGATGCCAAGTGAAAGGGCCGTGCCGAACGCCAGCCCGTCGCGGGGCGTCAGGCGCCGCTCGCTCCCCAACAGAGCCAGTCCGGCCACGGCGACGAGGGCGAGGTCGGCAAGCTTCTTGAAACTGTTGGCCGGATCGAGCGACCAGGCGGCACTGAGGGCGGCCCATAGCAGGATAGCGGCGGCCAACCATGCCGCGCCCCAGGGGATATTTGGCAGGACCCGGCCGTCGCGCCGTCCCAGGGCCAGCAGGGCGGCCAACAACAAGAGGGCGAGGACGATCAGAACCACCTTGGGCTCGACGATGCTGCCCACCGGGATCGCGAAGCCCGCCCCGGCGAGCACCCAGCCCCGCGGAGTCATGGGCCTTGCGGCTTCGGGACAGCCTGCGGGTCGGCCGTCCGGGCCTTGGCGTAGGCGCGCGCCCGCAAGGTCAGCGAGGCGAGATACAGAACCACGAACAGAATCAGGAACAGCTCGTTCAGTTCCTTGAACTCCTTGAAATTGTATCCGTACTGCTTGAGCCCGCTATTGGCGAGGATCCGCTCGCCGACGCGCACGGCGATGGCGATCGTTGAGGTCCACAACACCGCCCGTGTCGGCATCAGCCAGTAGAGGAACTCGGGTGGTGCCGGCGCCCGCACCTTGCCGCGTCCCACCACCAGGGGCCAGACGATACCGCCGAAGATCGCCGCCGTGTGCAAGAGGAACTTGGGGATGATCTCGCTCATGTGCCACAGGTTGTGGATGTTGGTCTCCCGCTGGAGGTTCTCTCTGCGGAAATAATCGGGCGAGGCCCAATTGAAGAAGTGCTGGCCCCAACTGATTTCCTCGAGCGCCAGGAACAGGCCGCCCAGGATGAAGAACGCGAGCCAGGTCTTGAAAAACCAGCGTGGTGTTAGGTCGCGGCTCAGCGGCCAGGCGCGGACGGCGTACACCGCCACGGCGAGCGCCAGGATCGCGTTGCCGTTTTCGATGATGCCAAGCTCGCTCTTGATGGCGACGTCGTAAAACCGCGTGCCGTAGGTGGCGGCGCCGATAACGAGGATTCCGCCTAACAGGGCGAAGGGCAACACGATCGTGACGTTGCGCGATAGGTCTGGCAAGCCGGTGCCGGGAGTGGCCGAGTGCTCCATCACGTTGGGTGATAGCGAAACTTGGGTCCGTGGTCTACAGCCGTGGCGGTCCGTCGCGCTGCCGCCGCTCAGCAACTGGCGTGCTAAGATCCCGTCCCATGCCCCGCCGCGGGGCCGAGGGAGAACCCGTCATGGCCGATCACGTCATCCTGGTGGATGAGAAGGACAAGGAGGTGGGGACGATGGAAAAGGTCGAGGCCCATCGCCGTGGCCTCTTGCACCGGGCGTTCTCCATCTTCCTGTTTTCTCCCGGCGGCCTGTGCCTGGTCCAGCGCCGGGCCGAAGGCAAGTACCACTCGGGTGGACTGTGGGCCAATGCCTGCTGTAGCCACCCGCGCCCGGGCGAAGACCTGACCCTTGCCACCGGCCGGCGGTTGGAGGAGGAGCTTGGGGTGCGGTGCGAATTGCGGCAACTGTTCGAAGTGGCTTATGACCTGGACGTGGGCGCCGGGCTCAGGGAAGCTGAATTCAATCACACCTTCGTGGGCACCTTGGACAAAGACGCCGTCCTGACCCCCGATCCAGAAGAGGTCGGCGAGACGGCTTGGCGTTCGGTCGCCGAAATCAATGCCGGGCTCAAGGCCGGGACCGGCGATTACGCGCCCTGGTTCGCCTTCTTGTTTCCACGGGTCTGCCGTGCCCTGGACCTGTGAGGCCGAGGTCGGGCGTTCGAAAAAACCCCACCCTGCCTCGGTTTTTCTTATGTGCTCTTTTCCGAAAGCCGCGGATCAAATGGCGGTTTTTCACTGTTTTCCGTGCCTTAGGGCGTGCCCCGGTCGCCGAAAGCGAGAATTTGTTAAGAAATCGGTCTTAGTCTGAGGGTCCGGTATCCCGTCCCTGGGAAGCCGTCGGGATTGCGGGGCCCGATAAGCTCCGCCATGGAGTTGGCCGTGCAACACAGGCAGGGTCTTGAACCATTCGCGAAGATCGTCGCCGGTGATCGGCGGCTCACCATGCGCCTTATGGGAATCTGGCAGGGCCTGCGCTATGGCACATCGACATGCGCACCGGCTGCGGAGTTCTTTGCTTCGGTCCCGTCGGATCTGTGGACCGACTGTTGTGTCGTGACCAGGGGCTCAGGCAAGGATTGGGAGATCACTCGGATCGGTGAGACCATCGCCCGGCGGTCCGGTATCCGCGGCGAAAACACCCGCCTCGCCGATCTGCCGCCCGATTCGCTGCTCGCCAAAGCCGTCCGCGAACTGGACGATGCGGTGAAGAGCGGTGCGCCGATCCTCGGCGAGGGCGAAGGCCAGGATGAAGAGGGCCATCCCGCCCTCTATCGTTCGATCCTGTTGCCGCTGGCCGGCGACAACGGGGATATCGACCTTCTGGTAGCGGGCGCCCGTTGCCGGATGCGTCCCCAGGACGCCTGATTCACCAGGTTTCCGATCACGTCATCGCGATAGGATTTGCGCCGCCGGCCCGTGGGGCCGGCCTTGGCGTCAGCGATGCTGGTTGCGCCAGCGCGTGACGATTTCCGCCAGGAATCCCTGATCCAACTTTGCGTCTTTCCAGGCGCCGGAGAAGCAGGCGGTGCCGCTGTGGGGGCGGTGTTCTTCGGGGAGGTAATCGAAGCAGAAGCGCATTGGGACCGGCACCCCTTCGCCGATGGCGATGGTTTCGCCGGTGCGCAGAGAGGGCAGAGAGTTCATCAGCCCCAATCCCGATTCCGACAGCGTGCCGCGCACGAAATCCTGGTCCTTTTGGTTGCTCATGCGCATGGCGAAGATGGTGTTGCACTGGGACAGGATACCGAGCGGAAGTTCCGATGGCCGCTGGCTCACCAGACCGATGGAGACGCCGTATTTGCGCCCCTCGCGCGCGATCTTCGAAAGGGTCCGCTTGGTCGGCTCGAAACCGGCATCGGTGTGCTCCCCGGCGTAGCGGTGGGCCTCCTCACAGACCAGGAGCATCGGCACGCTGCGATCCGCCCACAGCGCGAAATCGAAGGTCAGGCGGCAGACGAGGGAAACCACCACGTTCATGATGTCGGACGGAACCTCGGACAGATCCAGGATGGTGATCGGTTTGCCGTTGGCGGGGATGCGGAACAGCTGGGACAGCACGTCGACCATGGTGTCCTTCACGGTCAGCCCTTCCTGGAACATGAAATCGAAGCGTTTGTCGGATTGAAACGTATTGATGCGCTCACGCAGGCGGAGATAGGGCGCCGAGTCGGTGGGTCGCTCGAGCCGGCCGAGGGATTCCTCCACCCGTTGGATGACATCGGACATGCGATAGGGCACCGGAGAGTCGGCGCCGAAATAGGGCGTATCCTCTTCCGCACCATGAAAGGACTGCCGGGCATGGATGACCGCGTCCTTTAGGATCGAGAGGTCCGCCTCACGATCCTCATGACGGTCGATCAGGGTTTCCTGCAACTCTTCGAAATTGAGCAGCCAATAGGGCAGCATAAGGTTTCTTGGGCCCAGCACCTCGGCGCAATCACCGAACGCATGAGCGTATTCGTTATGGAGGTCGAGAAGCAGGATATGGGCCTCCCGATGTTGGTCCAGGATCGAGCGCAGCATGGTGGCGACGGCGCAGGACTTGCCGGACCCAGTGGTCCCCAGCACCGCGAAATGCTGGCCCAGCAGGTCGTCGATGGCGACGAAAGCAGGCAGGCTTTGGTCCTGGTAGATGGTGCCGACCCGCGCACTTGCCACGTCGGGCTTGGCGTAGACCTGTTTGAGGTCATCCTGCGTGGTGGCGTAGACCCCTTCGCCGAGTGCCGGACAGAAAGACACGCCCCGGCGGAATACCGGCGCGCCATCGTCGGTCTTGTCCATAGCCTCGCCGACCAGCTCCAACTCGACGATCCGCATCTCCTGGTCTTCCGGCGAATGGCTGGGAATCGGGATCGACAGGCCGCAGACCATGCCGAACACCATGGTTTCCGGGGTCCGTATCTTGACCAGGGCGCCGATCTGAAGTGCGTTGGCCGGTTGTGCAGTATCCGGTTCCTCGGGAGCCTCCAGCAGGACGATGACCCGGGAGCCCTCGACCGACACCACCCTGCCGATCCTGACCGCGGCATCCGGCGCCACCTTTTTGCCGCTGCCGTCCTCCGGGCCGCGCATATGCGCGAGCGGGTCCTCCCCGCTGGCGAAGGCCTCGATCTCGTCGGCGTAATCCTTGTAGGTCATGCCCGCCTTTTCCCCTTGGGCGCGGCAACACGCTCCACTGGCAGATGGATAATCACTCGGGTGCCCACGTCGACCTCTGAAGTGATCTCCAAGGTTCCGTCATGGAGTTCCACGAGGGCCTTGGTGATGGGGAGTCCCAGCCCCGTCCCTTCGTATTGGCGCGACAGGGCGCTGTCGACCTGGCGGAAGGGTTGCAGCACCTTTTCGATGTCGTCTGGGCTGATGCCGATCCCGGTGTCCCAGACGGTGATGCGGAAACGGCCGTCTTCGGCCAGGGCGGTTTCGACCCCCACGCGGCCGCCTTCGCGCGTGAACTTCATGGCGTTGGACACCAGGTTGATGATGATCTGGCGGAACTTCTTCTCGTCGGCGATGATCCCACCGGGTCCGTCCTGGGAGAATTCCAGCGGCTTCAGCCCCGCCGAAGCGGCTTGCTCCTGGATCATCTTGAGGCAGGCCTTGATCGCTGCCGCACT
>JAHEKA010000186.1 GCA_024638585.1 Rhodospirillales bacterium | reverse complement strand
TGCGATCCTCACTCTCGGTGCCGGCGTCGCCGGGCCGCTGGCCCAGGACAAGGCGGGCGTGGAGGCGTCCAAAGGCACCGACATCGCCATTTTCGCCGGCGGCTGTTTCTGGTGCGTGGAATCCGATTTCGACCATGTCCCCGGGGTGGTGAAGACGATCTCTGGCTATACCGGCGGAACCATCAAGAACCCCACCTACGAACGGGTGGGCAGCGGCGGCACCGGCCATATCGAGGCCGTCGCGATCCATTTCGATCCCAAGAAGGTGAGCTACATGGACCTGGTGGAGATCTTCTGGCGCAGCGTTGATCCTACGGACAAGGGCGGGCAGTTTTGCGACCGGGGAGAGACCTATCAAACCGCGATCTTTGCCCGAACCCCCGAACAAAAACGCATTGCCGAGGCGTCCAAGGCGAAGATCGCGAAGTCGGGGGTCCTCAAGCAGCCCATCGTCACCCCGATCCGGGACGCAGGCCCCTTCTGGCCGGCCGAGGACTACCACCAAAACTATTACGAGAAGAATCCCGTCCGCTATAAGTTCTATCGCTACCGCTGCGGGCGGGATGCCCGCATTCGCGACCTCTGGGGCGATCAGGCGATGAAAGGGATCAAGAAAAAATAGCCCGCCGCCGCCGGCTTTAGGCGCGCGTCAGAACAGGCTGGAGAGATCGGCCGCGACCCACAGCAGGCGCAGCGCCAACAGCGTCAGGACCACCTTCAAAACGCCGCGGAACAGCTTCTCCGGAACCCTGTCCAGTACCCGGCGGCCAAGCCAGGTGGCCGCCACCATGGACGCGATCATCGCGGCCATCAAGGGCGCGTAGACGCCGATGGCGACGCCGGCCAGCATGAAGGCGCCCATCTTCGCGGTATGGGTGATGGCCATGAGGGTGCTGAAGGTGGCGACGTAGTTACGCCGATCGGGGCTGGCGCTATTGATGAACGGGGCCACCAGGGTGCCGGTGGCGCTGACGAAAACGCCGATGAAGGTGGAAAGGAATCCCACCATGGCGAAACGCCCCCGCTCGGGGCCGAAGCTGCCGATCTGGGGCACCCAAAGGGCGAACAGGGCGAAGGTGGCGATGATCCCCTGCAACAGGCGGGGCGGCAGGACGACGAAGATCTGGGCGCCGGCGATGCCGCCGATGATGGAACCGATGATGAAGGGAATCAGGATCGGCCACAGCACGTATTCATGCATCAAGATCACGCGTCCGATATTGCTGCCCAGCTGCACCACAGTGTGCAACGGCACCAGGACGACGGGCGGAAACACCGTGGCGAGAACCATCAGCAGCAGAAGGCCGCCCGCGGCGCCCGTGACCATGCCGAGGAAGGTGGTCAGGAAGGAGGCGAGCGAGAGACCGGCGAACAGCCAGACATCGACCCCGGGCATGCCAAGAAAATCGGTTTCCATCGATTTGAGCCTTCACGAGGTGCGGAGGGGGAACCCCTGAAGGACGCGCGGATGCGCGCCCAGGGCCAAACTGCGCCGAAGGCGGGCCAAATGCAAGCGGGCGGCGGGGCGCGGTGCGTCGGAGGTGTCTCAGAAGGCCGCTTCCGAGAGCGCCTGTCCCCTGACGATTGAGCGGCGCAGCAACCGGGTCTGATCGGCCGGGAAATCGGTGCGGGCATGGGCCGTGCCCCAATTGTCCCAGATCACCAGATCGCCCTTCTGCCAGACGTGCTCGTAAATCAGATCCGCGTTTTCGGTATAGGCGAAGAGCTCGGTCAAAAGCGCCGCGCTCTCTTCGCCGTCCATGCCTTCGAACCGCGCGGTCTGCAGCGGGCTTACGTACAGGGCCGGGCGTCCGGTATGGGGATGGGCCACCACCGCCGGGTGGCGGGCATAGCGCACGGTGGAAAGGTCCGGGTCGGGATCGGCCCGCTTGGCGTAGGAGACGTGGTCGAAGTAATGCAGGCAGGTGCGGCCGCGCAGCTTGTCTCTTGTGTCCGGATCGAGCGCATCGAAGGCCCGGTACATGTCGGCGAACAGCGTGTGCCCTCCGGCATCCGGCACCTCGACGGCATAGAGCAGGGTCGCGCGGTAGGGCTCGTCGATGAACGCGCCGTCGTAATGGAAGAAGAGCTCGCCATCGGGAAGCGATCCGATGGGCTTGCCGTCCTCGCGGATGTTGGTGACCAGGCCGATGGCCCGAGCATTGGTGGTGGTCTCGGCGCGTTTCTCATCGGGCCGCGAGCGCAGCGCCCCGCCGCCGAACACGTCGGCGAGGCGCAACTGATCGTCCTCGCTCAGATCCTGGCCGCGGAAGACCAGCACTGTATGAGCATCCAGCGCTGCGTCGAGCGCCTTCGCGGCCCTGGCGGGGACCGTTCAGGAGAGGTCGATGCCATCCACCTCGGCGCCGAAGCCGAAGGCGAAGGGCTTGATTTCAAGGGTGGATTTCTCAACCAAACCGGCCTCCAACAGGTCCTCACGGGGGCGGAAAATCACCGAATACCGCGGAAAACTGTCCCATGGCGGGCGCTGCGGCGCAAGTAGGGAGGGCGCGCGCCGGGGGCGGCTGCGGCCTGCGCCGATGGACGGCAGGCGAGCGATGATCTAGGCTTGCGCCAAAGATTGAATAGCGACTGGAGGAACGCGCGATGGTGAGCGAAATTCACTTCAAGGGGGAATTTCATTGGCCCGAAGAGCAGCGGGTCGCCGTGACCTTGACATTCGATTTCCAGGGCGGCGAGGACGTCCGGCCCTTGGCCGACGGCAAGATCAATCATGAGACCTATACCCAATGCGAATACGGTCCCCATACCGGGATCTGGCGCATCCTGCGCATCCTGGAAGAGGAGGAGGTCAAGGCCACCTTCATGGTGTGCGGCGCCATCGCCGAACGCTTCCCCGATGCGGTCGCGGCCATCGCCGCCGCGGGCCATGAGGTCGCCGGCCACGGCTACCATCACGAGGTGGCGCGCGACCTCACCCGGGACGAAGAAAACGAAGTGATCGCCAAGACCACCGAGATGAATACCTCCCGCGCGGGCTATCGGCCGATGGGCTGGCGGTCATGCACACAGAGCCCCAACAGTCTGGAGCTGCTGATGGACCACGGCTATCTGTGGAACTCCAACACCTTCTCCCACGACCTGCCGTTCCTGTGGCAGGACGGCGGGCGCACCCTGGTCGAACTGCCGCGTCAGCCCTTCGGCGACGGGCGCACCTATTGCGGCGGCGGCCGGGATTCCGGGAACCCGGAAGACACGCTGACCGTCTGGAAGGGGATGTTTGATACCTTCCATGACGAATCCGACTTTGCGCCGACCTATTGTCCCTTCCAATTCCACCCCTATATCTCCGGGCGGCCGGGCCGGGCGACGACGCTCAGGCGCATCATCCGTCACATGAAGGATGCGGGCGGGGTATGGTTCGCCACCGGCTCCGAGGCCGCCAACTGGTGCCTGGACGAGGTCTTCAAACTGGAGCGGGACACCGCCGCCTAGGCCGGCTTCCAGCCGATCCCGAGGCGCGCGTAGTTGGGTACGAACAGCACACCGTCCTCGATGAAGGGGGCCCAACCCTCCATCACGGCGGCCTTGAGGGCATCGAATTCGGCCTCGGTCATGCCATCGACCCGCGCGGTGAAGCTGCGCTTGAGGCCGGAGGCGACGTAGTTCTCCAGGTCCTCGACCCGGCGCTTGTAGCGAAGCTCGCGCTCTTCGGCGTTTTCGAACCCAGCGGCATCGAGGATCCGGGTCAGGGTCCCTGGCGCACTCATGGAATGGCGATCGGCCGGCGGACCTTCCGCTTCGCCGAAGAAGCGGGCGACGGCGCGTCTGGAGACATGGAAGGCAGGGTTTTCGTCGTAGGCGCCCCAGACCAGGTAGGCCACGCGTCCGCCGCGCTTGAGGACGCGCTTGGCTTCCTCCGCTGCGGAGACCTTGTCGTCGGGAAACATCAGGCCGAAGCGGCAGGTGACGCAATCGAAACTCTCATCCGCGAACGGCAGGTCCGTCATGTTGGCGGCGACGAAGCGCATGATGGAAATGCCGAGGGTCCGAGCCCGTCCCCGTGCGGCCTCCAGCATGCGCGGCGTCAGGTCCGTGCAGGTGACCATGCCTGCTCCGTCCGTGGCGGCCTCCTGCATGGCCCTTTCCTGCATCGAAAGCGCGATGGAGACGGCCGGATTGCCGGTGCCCGATGCGATGTCGAGGATGGCTTCGCCGGGGCGGATGCCGGCCTCGGCGATGATCATCTGATTGAAGGTATCGTCCTCGGACCGGCCGGCGACTGCGGTCGCGGCCCAGACTTTGGATCGTTCCGCCCAATCGGTGCGGCTGCGCTCCGTCATCTTATTGTTCTCCCTTAGCAATCACCACCCGGCGGACGGCATTATACATCGCCCGGAGTCCGGGCCGGCGCGGGGATGCTCCGGTTATTCGGGGGCTTATTCGCAGACGTCGATGAGGACGCCGTCTGAATCCGCCAGGTGATACCGGCCCAGGGGACAGGTCGCCTTGAAGCGCTCGAGCCGGGCCGTGCCCTCCTTGCCGATGCCGACACCGACCGGGCGCAGATGCGGGTTGGCCGAGGCCGCCTCCAGGTCGGCTTTCAGGGCCGCGATGCTTTCCACCTTGAAGCCGATATGGTCCATGCCCGGCATGATGATGCTCATGCCCTTGGAATCGGCGACCGACCAGGGGATCAGTTCGATCGTCACGCGGCCGTCGGAGAGGTACGAATTGGGATCGTCCGGCGCCTTGTTCAACAGGGCGAGGTCGAACACGTCAGCATAGAATTTCGCCATGGCGTCGGCGTTCATGGTGCGGACGGCGATGTGGTCGATGGTCCTTTCCTGGCTCCATTCCTCGGCCGCGTAGAGGTCGGTCCGGTTGGTCATGTCCTTTTGGGAGATGTCGAACACGTTGCCGTCGGGGTCATGGGTGGTGAGTCCGGCGAAGGGACGGGTGGAGGAGCGCTCCAGCCAGGTGACGCTCGGATAGCCCGCGCGGATGCGCTCCAATGTCTCGGGGACATCGTCGACCTCTATCCCGAAATGGTCGAGCCGCGCCTGGCGCCCCTCGCGCCGCGGGTTGATGTTGAGCCCGACATAGCCGTCGCCCACGGTGATGGCGCGGCCGGACCGCTGGTTGCCCGACGATTTCATGCCGAACACCGCCTGGTAGAACTGGCCCAGGATGGCGTAATTCGAACTCACGATGGCGACATGGTTGATCTTGGCGGGCATCGCCCTCCTCCCTAGTTGTTCTTGTTGCTTTCGGGTGCCGCGGATTATCCGCCCGCCGGCAATCTCCTGTCAAACGGCGGCGGTTAGCGTCGCAGGCGAGCGGTGCACGTATTCAGGGTGTGCAAGACTCCGCGAAAAACCCTTTATTTAATCAATCACTTAATTAAATGATCGTTTAAACAAGGCCTTTTTCGCAATGTCGTAGCCCGGCGCTGCGGCGCCTCAGATATCCCATTTCTTGCGCATCTTGGCGCGGTAGGCGTCGGAGAACACGTTGACGGCGGGGAAATCCTCGCGCCAGCGGTAGGGGCGGGTGGCGTCGATCAGCAC
>JAHEKA010000185.1 GCA_024638585.1 Rhodospirillales bacterium | reverse complement strand
CGACGCCATCTTGCGCGGTGCCGATCTGTCGGATGCGGATTTCTCCGGCTCCAACCTCAACGGCGCCGACCTGTCCGACGCCGTGCTGGCCGGCGCCGACCTTTCCGGCGTGTCGCTGATGGGCGCCAACCTCCAGGGCGCGGTCCTGACCGACGCCAACCTGTCCTATGCCAACCTGGCGGGCTGCGACCTGGAAGGCGTCGACCTGTCCACCGTCGAGTTGGACAACGCCGAGTTCCTGCGCGCGCCGGAATCCCTGCCGCTCTCCATCCAGGAGATCTTCAACGACCATTACGCCTGGGTCGAAAGCGGCGGTTCCAGGGGCGCGCGCGCCGATCTTTCCGGCGAGGACCTCACCAATGTGGACCTCGCCGGGGCCAATCTCGATGCCGCCGACTTCAGCGAAGCCAACCTGACCGGCGCCAACCTGGCGGGCTGTGAATTCGTGATGGCCGATTTCGGCAACGCCAAGCTCGATAAATGCAATCTGCGCGGCGCCAACCTGTCGGGCGCCAACATGGCCCGGGCCAGCCTTGCCGGGTCCAACCTGTGCGACGCCAATTTCAAGCCCGCGGACATCAACGACGCCGAGGGGCGGCCGACGGGGCGCAAATGGCCCAGCAACATGACCGAGGCGACCCTGACGGGCGCCGACCTGACCGGCACCGACCTGACAGAATGCCGGCTCGACGGCGCCGATTTGGAAGACGCCCGCCTGGAAGGCACCGGCGTCGAGCCGCCGCCGCCCGACGAAGCCCAAAGCGCCTAGGGCAGCTTTCCCTCTGGGGACATATCCGCGCGCCTCAGGCGCCGACGGCGATCTTTTTCCCGGCTTCCCCGGTGCCTTCCAGGGTGCCGGCCGGCACCAGGATCGAGCCCTGGAACAACAGCCGCGCGGTGCGCAGGATACCGGCGCTGGTGACCTCGGCCGGGCTCTTGGCAAGGTCGAGCTCCAACGCCAGGTCGATCGCCCCGGTGGGATGCTCGATGGTGATCTGCATCTTCTCCTCCGCCGTCACCCCGGCATAGTCATGGGCCAGCGTCCCCGGCGTCACCGCGGCGCAGGCGACGCAGACCCCGCCGGTCACGGCATGGGCCTCATGGGTCGCGTGCGGCGTGAAGTAGCGGGACGACAAGGTGCCGCCGTGGCGCGGCGGCGCCAGCAACACCGGCTTCGGGATCACCATGTCGGCGACGTCGCCGAAGCCCATCATCTCGCCGGCCTTGCGGCGGATCGGCTCCAGACGCGCGAAGAATTCGGTGTCGGCATCGAGCTCGGCCGCCGTCTCGTAGCCGGTCTTGCCCATGGCCTCGGCCCGCATCATCATCACCGGCATGGCGGCGTCGGCGAGAGTCACCTCGATCCCGTCGATCTCATCCACCAGGTTGCCGGTCGGAAACAGTTTCCCGGTCTTGGAGCCGAGGCAATCCATGAAGTTGAGGATCACCGGCGCCGCCGTGCCCGGCACCCCGTCGATCGCCGCATCGCCCGCGTATTCGACATGCCCGCCCGGAGTCTGGATCACCGCCTCCACCAGGTCGCCGGTATTGACCAGGCGCATGCGCACCCGGGTCTCACCGTCTTGGGCGGGCACCAACCCGGTTTCGATGGCATAGGGCCCGACGCCGGCCAGGATGTTGCCGCAGGTCGGGCCGGTATCGACCAGCGCTTCCGCGACCGAAACCTGGCAGAAGAAGTAATCGACGTCGATGCCGTCCTCGGCCGAGGGGCCGACGATGGCGACCTTGCTGGTCAGCGTCGTCGCCCCGCCGAGGCCGTCGATCTGGCGCGGATCGGGCGAGCCCATGGCGGCCAGCAGCATGCGGTCGCGCGCGCCCGGGTCGCCGGGCACCGCATCGGCCGCGAAGTAGAGCCCGCGCGAGGTTCCGCCGCGCATCATGATGGCGGGAATGGCTGTCTGCATGGCCCGATCCTTTCACTAAACTTGTTGATATCTTTCGGTCTTTCTTAACCGCGGGAGCGGACGATGACAAGCGCGCGGCCACAGGCAGGGATGCCAATCCCGGTTGGTTGGTGAGCGCCCGATTTACGTCTATGATGGCCGCGCCTTGCCCCACCGCGCGCGCCGCACCCCGACGGATCACCCCCTCATGGAACACCCGACCCTTCCCGAAGAACCGATAGACGTGCTCATCGCGGGCGGCGGCAATGCCGGGATTTCCGCCGCCATCAACGCCGCTGCCGCGGGGCTCAAGGTGGTGGTCGCAGAGGCCGCGCCCAAGCACATGCGCGGCGGCAACACGCGCCACACCCGCAACCTGCGGGTCATGCACGAAACCCCCAAGCCACCGCTGACCAGCACATACCCGGAAGAGGATTATTTCGACGACCTGATGCGGGTCACCGGCGGCGAGACCGACCAGGCGCTCGCCCGGATGACCATCGCGCAGTCGGGCGCGGCCATGGACTGGCTGATGGAGCACGGCGTGGCCTTCCAGCCGGCCCTGGGCGGCACATTGCAATTGTCTCACACCAACGCTTTCTTCCTGGGCGGCGGAAAGGCGCTGATGAACGCGCTCTACCGTGCGGCGGAGGGGCTCGGCGTCACCGTCCTGTACGAAGCCTCCATCACCGGGGTGAAGATTTCCGAGCGCCGCTTCCAGAGCGCGACGCTTGCCATCGGCGGGCGGACGGAGGAAGTTTCCGCCCAAGCCTTCATCGCCGCTTCGGGGGGGTTCGAGGCCAACATTCCCTGGCTCAAGGAATACTGGGGCGAGGCGGCGGAGAATTTCCGCATCCGCGGCACGCCGTACAACAAGGGCGCGGTGCTTCGCGCCCTCCTGGATGCGGGAGTGGCGCCGATCGGCGATCCCAAGCAATGCCACGCGGTCGCCATCGACGGCCGGGCACCCCAGTTCGACGGCGGCATCGCGACGCGGCTCGATTCCGTTCCCTTCGGCATCGTCGTCAACCGGGAGGCCAAACGCTTCTACGACGAGGGCGAGGATTTCTGGCCCAAGCGCTACGCCATCTGGGGCCGCCTGGTGGCGGCGGAGCCGGGACAGGTCGCCTATTCCATTATCGACGCCAAGGCGGCGGAAGACTTCATGCCGTCGATGTTCGAACCGGTGACGGCGGACACCATCGCGGAGCTCGCGGGCAAGCTCGGCCTCGATCCGACGACCCTGGAGGCCACCGTCGCGCGCTTCAACGGTTCGGTCGAACCGGGAACTTTCGATCCCACCATCCTCGACGATTGCCAGGCGACCGGCCTGCATCCCCGCAAAAGCCACTGGGCGCGCACCATCGACTCACCGCCGTTCGCGGCCTATGCCTTGAGCCCCGGGATCACCTTCACCTATCTCGGCGTCAAGGTGGACGAAAGTACCCGGGTCATCATCGACGCCGGCGGCCTGCCCGCGCCCAACCTGTTCGCGGCCGGTGAAATCATGGCCGGCAACGTGCTGGGCGAAGGCTATCTCGCCGGCATCGGCATGACCATCGGCAGCGTCTTCGGGCAGCTGGCGGGAAGGGAGGCAGCACGCCATGTCTTGGGCTAGTTCAGGGGCCGATCCGGTCGGCGAGGCCGATCGCCAGTTCACCATCTGCAACGCCTGCCGCTATTGCGAAGGCCATTGCGCCGTGTTCCCGGCAATGGAGATGCGCCGCGCCTTCACCAAGGGGGATCTCGGCTATCTCGCCAATCTGTGTCACGACTGCCGGGCGTGTTACCACCACTGCCAATACGCGCCGCCACATGAATTCGCCGTCAACCTGCCCCGTGTGCTTTCGCAACTGCGCACCGAAACCTATGCGGAAGCGGCCTGGCCCGCGCCCCTGGCCCTGGCCTTCCGGGAAAACGCCCTGGTCACGGCGCTGGCGGTCGCCTTCGCCCTGGTGATCTTCGTGATCGGCACCTTTGCCCTGGTCGACGGCGGCACCCTGTTCGCCGCCCATCAGGGGCCCGGCGCGTTTTATGCCGTGATCCCCCACGGGGTGATGGTGTGGCTGTTCGGCGCCGCCTTCCTCTTTTCCGTGGCGGTGATCGTGGTGGGTTTCTTCCGCTTCCGGGCGATCACCGAGGACGGCACCGGCCTGTTCGGCGGCACCGCCCAGGCCGGCCACGACGCCGCCACGCTCACCTATATGGAAGGGGGCGGGATCGGCGAGGAGCAAGCGGGCTGTCCCTATCCGGGCGATACGCCGGCCACCGCGCGGCGTATCTTCCATCACCTGACGGCGGGCGGATTCGTCCTGTGTTTCATCGCCACCTGCATCGGCACGGTCCACCATTACCTGCTCGGCTGGATCGCGCCCTACAGCTTCTACAGCCTGCCGGTGGTGTTCGGCACGCTGGGCGGCATCGGCCTGATCGTCGGGCCGGCGGGCCTGCTGGCGCTCGACGCGCTGGCCCGCATGGAGGCGCGCAACGAACCCGATGGCGGCCCCGGGGATCCCGCCCGCATGGCGCTCGATTCCGGGTTTTCCCTCCTCCTCATGCTGACCAGCATCACCGGCTTCGCGCTGCTGTTCTGGCGCCATACCGAGGCCATGGGGATGCTGCTGGCGATCCATCTCGGCATCGTCATGGCGCTGTTCGTCACCCTGCCCTACGGCAAGTTCATCCACGGCATCTACCGTTTCGCCGCACTTTCCCGCTATGCAAGGGAGCAAAAGGCGGCGGTGCGCGGCCATTCCCGGGAGGAATAGCCGCCGGAGCAGGTGGGACACGGGCCGCGAAGGGTTTGCGCTTGGCTCCCCATTCGCGTAGATTCCGCAGCGCTGGCCGCCCGCAACTGAGGGCGCGCCCGCAGCCGAAACGGCACGCACCCGTAGCTCAGCTGGATAGAGCGCTGCCCTCCGAAGGCAGAGGTCACAGGTTCGAATCCTGTCGGGTGCGCCAATTTTTCAATGGATTACGGGGCTATAATTAAACCTACCCGGCTCGATCCCCACTAAATACCCACCATTTTTCAATTAATCTCTTTCTTTCCTGGCTCCCAGACAAGAAGCTTCAGGCGATGACAATAAATTCAACAATTGCTACTGACGCTCAGGGCCATTTTAGCAGCCTAACCCGCAAGCCAAGGGGCACATATTCGGATGACGTCTTGATTTTTCACAAGCCAATTAGTTCGGGCGCGAAGAAATCGCTTCTTCGATATGTTGTCGGATATCTTCGTAGGGGGCCTTAAAAAACTCCCGTCTGGGGTTTATCCGATACCTTTCTAAGGAAGCGTGAGAAAGCTTTTCCAGTTCTTGGGCGTCATCAAGCTCCCATGACTGAACGACCACATAAGCTAATGGGACTCCAGTAGCATTTGAGAGCTCCTCTGCTCTTTTGTGCGGATTACCTGCTGTGTACCCGACCTTGTAAATGTCATCATCCATGATTGGGCATCGCATAATATAAAGGTACCCTTTTCCAGACGACGCGGGCTCCGAAGGGTCTTCGGGAAGTTCAAAATCCAAATTTGGAAGATTTTGATTTACGGTTGCCATAGCTGCCGCCTTAGCCTTCGCAAGGGCGACAGAGGATTTCACATAAATGGTTTTGGTTTTGGGGGGGC
>JAHEKA010000184.1 GCA_024638585.1 Rhodospirillales bacterium | reverse complement strand
CGGCCATGAATTCGTCGTCTGCACTGGCGGCGGCCCCGGCGTGATGGAAGCCGGCAACCACGGCGCCCATGAGGCCGGGGCGCAATCGATCGGGCTCGGCATCGTGCTCCCGCGCGAGGAGGCACCAAACGCCTACGTGACCCCGGAGCTGTCGTTCAATTTCCACTATTTTGCGATCCGCAAGATGCATTTCCTGATGCGGGCGCGCGCGGTGGCGGTATTCCCGGGCGGTTTCGGGACCTTGGACGAGCTCTTCGAGACGCTGACCCTGATCCAAACTTCGCGCATGGAGCCGGTGCCGGTTCTGCTATTCGGCCGCGGCTTCTGGGAGCGGATCGTCAATTGGGAAGCCCTGGCCGATGCCGGCACGATCTCGGACCATGACCTTGACCTGTTCCATTTCGTCGAGACCGCCAAGGAAGGCTGGGAAATCATCCGCCACGCCGAGGGCATCGGCGCCTGAGCGGACTCGCGCGCTCGGACCGCAACTTTTAGCTGCGGCGACAATCCGGGCCTTGCCGCGGTTGCGCGCGCATTCTATGATTCCGGGGATCGTTCCCAAGCCGTGCCTTCGGTGGCACGGCTGGTGTTTTTTTCGTCGTGCGACCTGGACGGGGGAGCCATGGACAAGGTTCCGATCACGAAAGCTGGCTATGACGCGCTGAACGCCGAGCTGAAGACCATGAAGGACGTCGAGCGCCCCGGCATCATCCGCGCGATCGCCGAAGCGCGCGCCCATGGCGATCTTTCGGAAAACGCCGAATACCATTCGGCCAAGGAGCGCCAGGGCTTCATCGAGGGCCGGATCAAGGAGCTGGAATCCCTGATCAGCCGCGCCGATGTGATCGAGCCCGCTAAGATGTCCGGCGCCATCATCCGCTTCGGCGCTACCGTCGATCTGGTCGACGAGACGACGGACGAGGAGCGCACCTATCAGATCGTCGGCGAGCCCGAGGCAGACATCTCCAATGGCCGGCTGAACATGCGCTCGCCGCTGGCCCGCGCGCTGATCGGCAAGGAGGAGGGCGACAGCATCGAGGTTGCTACCCCCGGCGGCACCCGCTCCTACGAGGTGCTGGCGGTGCGCTACGTCTGAGCCGGCGGCTCGGCCACCAGGCGCTCGCCGTTCCAGAGAGCGGCCAACCGCAAGGCAGCGGCCAGTGCGACGACCGACATCGCCGCCGCCAGCCAATAGGCGGCGGCCGGTCCCGCCGCCGCGCCGATCGCGCCGGCAAGCAACGTCGCCCCGGCCATCGCGGCGCCGCCGAGACCACCGGCCTGGATCCCCTGGGCGCTGGCCTGCAGCCGGGACGGAATCGCGGCGGCGACGAAGGCCATGGCGCCCAGATGTCCGATGCCGAAGGTGAGCGCGTGCAGGCACTGGAGCGGCCATAGCGCGGCGAGGCCAGGCTCGAGGCTCATCAGAGCCCAGCGCAGCATGCCGGCCGCACCCATGACAATCAGCGCCCGCGCCGGCCCGATCCGCAGGACCAGCCCCCTGCCCGGACCCAGCATCAGCGCGATCTCGGCCGCAACACCGACCGCCCAAAGCGCTCCGATCGTGCCCGCGCCGATCCCATGCGCCGCCCAGATCAGCGAACCATAGACATAGTAGACCGCGTGGCTGGCCTGGCCGATGCTGGCGGCGACGGCGAAGGCCAGGAAGGCCGGGTTGCCCAGCAGGCCGATTGCCTCGCGCAGCCGCGAGCGGTCCGGCACCCCCGGCGGCGCCCCGCCGCCCGGGTGGAGCGCGCCGAGCGCCGCCGCGGCGAAGAAATGCAGCGCCATGGTCCACAGCACCACGTTCGGCCCCAGGCCCGCCACCAGGATGCCCACCAGCACGGTCGCCGACAGGAAGGCCAGCGAGCCCGCCGCCCGCGCATGGGCGTAAGGGAAGCCGTAGCGCGAGGAAGCCCGCACGCCGAGCGCCTCGCCGAGTGGGATCAGCGGCGACGAGGTAAACGCAGTCGCCACTGTCGCCAGTAACAACGCGGTCCGGGTCTCGATCATCAGATGGGCCAGGAACCCCGCCGCGGTCAGCAGGCCGCCCAATGCCAGGATCAGGCGCCGCGCGGCGAAGCGGTCTGCGAGCGCCGGCAGCGCGGTCGAGCCGGCGATCCGTAAGACCAGCGCCAGGCCGGTATAGCTGGCGATCTCGGCTTCGCTCAGGCCCCAATGCGCCAGCCAGATCGGCCAGAACGGCAGATGCGCGCCCGCAGCAAAGAAGAAGACCCAATACCAGCCGCAGGTTAGCCGCCCCTCGCGCGTGGCGAGGACCGGGGTCATGGAACATCGGGCGCCATCCACCCGCCCCGCCTCCCCGCCCAACCACCAAGGACACCAGCGGGGATGGTGTACCCTTGGTGGTTGGGCGGGGAGGCGGGGCGGGTGGATGGCATCACCAGATCGCGCCGCTCAAATCCCGAAGCTGGCATAGGGGAGGTATGTCACCGGGTCGCCGGGCCGCACCTCAATAGCGCCGTCCGGCAGCTCGACCAGGCCGTCGGACCAGGAGAGCCCGCCGATCAGCCCCGAGCCCTCGGAATGGAACACCTCGACCCGTCCATCGGCACGAATCCGGGCACGGAGATATTCGCGCCGGCCGGGCTTTTTCAATTTCTCGAAGGCGGCCGGCACGTTGAAGGCATGCGGCGCCCGCCAACCGGCGCCGGCGAGCGCGCCGAGCGCCGGGCGGGCAAAGATCAGGAAGCAGACGAAGGCGGCGACCGGGTTGCCCGGCAAGCCGAAGACCGGGACGCCGTTCCAGAACCCGAGAGCCAGCGGCCGGCCGGGCTTGACCGCGATCCGCCAGATCACCAGGTTGCCGGCCCCGGTCAGGAGTCGCGAGAGGTGGTCCTCGTCGCCGGCCGAGGCGCCACCCGAGGTCAGGATCGCGTCCGCCTCGGCCGCACCCCGGTCGAGCGCGGCGGCGATCTGGCTCTCGCTGTCGGGCATGGCGCCGAGATCGATCACCTCGAACCCCTGCGCTGCGGCGAGAGCCGCCAGCATCGGCCGGTTGGCGTCGAAGATGCCGGCGGCCTCCGGGTCAGCGCCGGGCTGGATCAATTCGTCCCCGGTCGAGAGCACGGCGACCCGCAGGCGCGTGCGCACTTCGACCTCGTCGACACCCACCGCGGCGGCGCGGGCGAGGTCGGCAGGGGTCAGCCTTCGACCCTGGGGAAGAACCTCGGCGCCCGCCTCGGCATCCTCGCCGGCCGCGCGGGCATTGGCCCCGCGCTTCTTCGGGGCACGGAACCGGACCCGGCCGTCGGCCACTTCCGTGTCCTCCTGCAGCACGATGGTGTCGGTGCCCCGGGGAAGCTCGGCCCCGGTCAAGATACGGACCGCCGCGCCCTCGGGCACCGCGTCCGGGAACGGATGGCCGGCCGCCGCCCGGCCCGCGACCAGCGCCAGGTCGCCCATCGCCGCGCCACCAAGCGACTCCCAAGCAAAGGCATAGCCGTCGATGGCGGAGTTCTTGTGCGGGGGATTGGAGCGGCGCGCGAAAACCGGCGCGGCCAGTATCCTGCCCGTGGCATCAGCAAGCTTAACAGTTTCGGTCCCGGTGACGCAGGTCACGCGGCTGCGCAACAGCTCGAGCGCCGCGTCGACGGGCGTCCAGTCCACGCCGGGCGGCAAAGCGAAGCAATCGTCGGGTAGCCGGTCAGGCATAGTGGTTCAGGGCACCCAGGACCGCGCTCACGCGCTCTTCCTCAGTTCGAGCCCGAGGTCGGAGAGCAGAAAATCCGCAATCGCCGGGATTTCGTCGAGGCCGATTACCGGCTGGCTGACCCCCTCGGGCCGGTCGTTCGAGGCGATGGCACGCACGGTCGGGTCGTCCCGCGCGATCAACGGTTGGCCGGTCTCGGCGCGCCAGGCCTCGATCTTCGGGTGGTCGTCGCGCTTGTAACCCTCGACGATCACCAGATCGACCGGGGCGAGGTGGCCGAGCAGCTCACCCAACGGCGCCTCGGGCGCGCCCTTGAGCTCGGTCATGATCGCCCAGCGCGCAGAGGAGGCGAGGATCACCTGCCGGGCGCCCGCCTGCCGGTGCCGCCAGCTATCCTTGCCCTTCTGGTCGACGTCGACCTTGTGATGCGTGTGCTTGACGGTCGAGACGGTGAAGCCACGCCCGGCGATCTCGGCCACCAGGCGCTCGACCAGGGTGGTTTTCCCTGCGTTCTTCCAGCCGACGACGCCGTAGACATTCATCTGGGGGACGGTCATGCCTGCTCCTTCAGGATGCGCTCGGCCTCTAGGATATCCTCGGGCGTGTTGACGTTGAAGAAGGGATAGCGGTCGCCCTCGTCGAAAACCGCCCGGGCGCAGCCATGACGCGAGGTCCAGACAATCACCTTGCGCATGTGGCCGACGGTCAGCGCCTCCTCCAGGTTGTCGGCGAGATCCACGGGCCAGAGGCCGAAGGTCGGGTGCTCGGTCAGGCCGCGCTGGGGGTCTTGCGTCGCGGCCATCGCGATGGGCTGGCCCTCAGTCTCAAGCGCCCGCACCAACGCCGCCACCAGGTCCTCGGGGAAGAACGGCGTGTCACCGGCGGCGCTGGCCACATGGGTATAGCCGCGCGGCGCCGCCCAGCGCATGCCGGCGAGCACGCCCGCCAGCGGCCCAGCGAAGCCCTCGACGGTGTCGGCGACAACGGGCAAGTCGAACTCGGCGAAGCGCGCCGGGTCGCCATTGGCGTTCAGCACGATCTCGTCCACCTGGGGAGCCAATCGCGCGATCACCCGGGCCAGCAGAGATTGCCCGCCGACCTGCAACAGCGCCTTGTCGCCCCCGCCCATACGCCGGGCGAGACCCCCCGCCAGGATGACGCCGGCGATCTTCATGCGTCACCCGCCCCCTTCCTCTGATGCTTGCGGTCCTCCTCGCCCACCGCCTTCGGGTCGGCATCGAAGATCAAACGCTCGGGGCCGCTGAGGCAATGGAACCGCTGCCCCCGCATCCGGCCGATCAGCGTCAGGCCCAGTTGCTCGGCCAGCTCCACCCCCCAGGCGGTGAAGCCCGAGCGCGAGGCAAGCACCGGCACCCCCATAAGCGCCGTCTTGATCACCATCTCCGAGGTCAGCCGCCCGGTGGTGTAGAGGATCTTGTCCGCCCCCTCGACCCCGTGGCGCAGCATCCAGCCGGCGATCTTGTCGACCGCGTTGTGGCGTCCGACATCCTCCATGAAGACCAGGGGCTTGTCCTGATGGCAGAGCACCGTGCCGTGGATCGCGCCGGCCTCCAGATAGAGGCTCGGCCGGGTATTGATCTTCTTCGCCAGCGCGTAGAGCCATGAGGTGCGGAGCTCCGCCGGCGGCAGCTTCACCCCCTCCAACTGCTCCATCACGTCGCCGAAGACAGTGCCGACAGCGCAGCCCGAGGTCCGGGTTTTCTTCTTCAGCTTCTCCTCGTAATCGGTCTGGCGCTTGGTGCGAACGACCACGACCTCGAGCTCCTCGTCGTAGTCCACGCCGGTGATCACGTCGTCGCGCCGGAGCATCCCCTGGTTCAGCAGATAGCCGGCCGCCAGATA
>JAHEKA010000183.1 GCA_024638585.1 Rhodospirillales bacterium | reverse complement strand
TGGCACTGCCCTTCAACGATCTTCTCTACCGGGCGCACGGCCTGCACCGGCGCTATTTCGATGCCAATGAAGTGCAGCTCTCGACGCTGCTCAACGTCAAGGACGGCGGCTGCCCCGAAGACTGCAAATACTGTGCCCAATCGGCGCGTTATGAGACCGGATTCAAGGCCCAGAAGCTGATGGCGCTTGAAGACGTTGTCGATAAGGCGCGGGCGGCGAAGGAGGCCGGTGCCCAGCGCTTCTGCATGGGCGCGGCGTGGCGCAGCCCTAAGGATCATGAGCTTGAGCAGATCTGCGACATGGTCGGCGCGGTCAAGGAGCTGGGGCTTGAGACCTGCGTGACGCTTGGCATGCTGTCGGGCGATCAGGCAGAGAGGCTTAAAGGCGCGGGGCTGGATTACTACAACCACAACCTCGATACGTCGGAAGAATATTACGGCGCCGTCATCACCACCCGGACCTACCAGGACCGCCTGGACACGTTGGGCCATGTGCGCGATGCCGGCATCAACGTCTGCTGCGGCGGCATCCTGGGACTGGGCGAGGCGGAAGCGGATCGGGCATCGATGCTGGTGACGCTGGCGAACCTGGCCGAGCATCCCGAATCCGTGCCCATCAACATGCTGGTGGCGATCGAAGGCACCCCGTATGCGGAGAACGCTGAGATCGATCCGATCGATTTCGTGCGCGTGATCGCCGCGGCGCGGATCATGATGCCGGCCTCGGTGGTGCGCTTCGCCGCCGGGCGCCTGACGATGGACGCGGCCACCCAGGCGTTGGCCTTCTTCGCCGGCGCGAATTCCATCTTCTACGGCGAAAAGCTCCTGACCACGCCCAACCCCGAGGGCGATGCGGACCAGGCGCTGTTCGCGCGCCTCGGCCTCAAGCCGATGGAAGCGCGGGGCTGATACCGCTTCGTTCATGACCAGGAAACCGCAAAAGCCGCCCCTGCCCAAGGGATCGCCCGATTGGCTGACGGCGGGGATGGATCATGTTTGGCTGCCCTATACCCAGATGGCGGTGGAGGACCCACCGCTCGCCGTGGTTGGCGCCGAAGGCGTGCGCATCCGCCTGGCCGACGGGCGCGAGCTGCTCGACGGCATGGCGTCCTGGTGGACGGCGTGCCATGGCTACAACCCGCCTTCGATCGTCCAGGCGGTCCAACGGCAGGCCGAAACCCTGTCCCATGTGATGTTCGGCGGCCTCGCCCATGAGCCGGCGCTCACTCTGGCCCGCCGCCTCGCCCATATCGCGCCGGGCGACCTTGCCCATGTGTTCTTTTCCGATTCCGGCTCGGTCGCGGTGGAAGTGGCGCTCAAGATGGCGCTGCAATACTGGGTCAATCAGGGCGCGCGGGGGCGCACCCGCTTCCTCTGCTTCAGGGGCGGCTATCACGGCGATACCTTCGGCGCCATGGCGGTGTCCGATGCCGAGCACGGTTTCCATCGGGTGTTCGCCGACGCCCTTGCCGACAACCTCATGGTCGATCTGCCCCGGGACAAGCCGGCCCTGGCCGCCTACCAGGAAACGCTCGCAACCCAGGGCGACACCATCGCCGGAGTCATCGTCGAGCCCCTGGTCCAGGGCGGCGGCGGCATGCTGTTCCACGACGCCCAGGTGCTGGGGCTTGCCGTCGCCGAGGCCCAGTCCCGGGGAATCCCGGTGATCGCCGATGAGATCTTCACCGGCTTCGGGCGGTTGGGCCACATGCTGGCCTGCGATGCCGCCGGCGTGGTGCCCGACATCATGTGCCTGTCCAAGGCGCTCACCGGGGGCGTCTTGGGGCTCGGCGCGACCATCGCCCGGCCGCATATCTTTGACGCCTTCGCGGGTCCCGACCTGGACGCGGCATTCATGCATGGGCCGACCTTCATGGCCAATCCGATCGCCTGTGCCGCGGCCAATTCATCCCTTGACCTGTTCGATGGGGAACCCCGTCTGGCCCAGGCCGCGCAGATGGAAGGCCTGCTGGAGGCGGGGCTCCATCCCTGCCGTAGCCTGCCCGGCGTGGCCGATGTCCGCACCATGGGGGCGCTCGGCGTGGTCGAACTGGAAGACCTGCCCTTTGAGCGCTTGATCGCGCTGCGCCGCGCCTTCATCGAAGCGGGCCTGTGGGTGCGGCCCTTCGGGCGCATCGTCTACCTGACCCCGGCCCTGGTGATGGAGGAGGGCGACGTCGAGCACCTCTGCAACGGCGTTTGCTTGAGCCTGCGCGGGAATTAACCGGATTGGGCGGAAATCGGGTAAACTAGGGGGCATTCGTCAATACAGCGAGGAAACGGCAACACCATGAGTTTCGGTTGGGGCGGCATAGGCCCGCACGGATTTGGCGGCAGGCGTGTCGGACAGATGCATCGCGGGCGCGGTGTCAATCTTCAGGTGTTGCGTGGCCTTGGCCCCTATCTCCTCCCCTATCGTCCGCAAATCGTCGGATTCCTGGTGGCCCTGGCGCTGGGCGTCGCCGCGGTCCTGGTCATGGGGCTTGGGATCAAGTACCTGGTCAATGGCGGCTTCGCCAATGCGAGCGCCGAGCAGCTCGACCGCGGGTTGCTGGCCCTTGGCGTGATCGTCGCGGTCATGGCGGGCTCGACCTATGCCCGGTTCTTCCTGATTTCCTGGATCGGCGAGCGGGTGGCGACGGACCTGCGCCGCCGGGTGTTCAACCATGTGGTGGGCCTGTCGGTCTCGTTCTTCGAGACCACCAAGATCGGCGAGGTGCTCTCGCGGCTGACCACCGACACCACCATCCTGCAGTCGATGATCGGATCCTCGGTGTCTTTGGCCATCCGCCACGCCATGATGCTGGTGGGCGGCGTCGTCATGATGGTCTACACGTCGCCGGCGCTGACCGGGCCGCTGCTGCTGATCGTCCCCGCCATGGTCGTGCCGGTGGTGGTCTACGGGCGCCGGGTGCGGCGGCTGTCGCGCCTGGCCCAGGATCGGATCGCCGACACCTCCGCTTTCGCCGAGGAAAGCCTGAACAACGTGCACACGGTCCAGGCCTTCAGCCACGAGGCGCGCGATCGCGACTCCTATAGCCATCATGCCGAGCAGGCCTTCGAGACCGCCATTGATCGGACCCGGGCGCGGGCGATCCTGAATTTCGTTGTGATCATCCTCACCTTCGGCGCGGTCGGCGTCATGATCTGGATCGGCGGGCACAAGGTGCTGGAACAGAGTGTGACGCCGGGCGATATGGCGGCCTTCGTCTTCTATGCGGTGATGATGGCGCGGTCGGCGCGCGGATTGTCGGAGGTCTATGGCGACGTGCAGCGCGCCGCCGGCGCGACCGAGCGGCTGCTGGAGATCATGGCGCTCGCGCCCGAAATCACAGCGCCGGAGAATCCCCTGGCCCTGCCGGAGCCGCCGCGGGGCACCGTCACATTCACGGATGTGACCTTCCACTATCCCTCGCGCCCGGAACAGTCTGCGCTGGAAGGATTCAACCTCGATGTCGCGCCGGGTGAGACGGTCGCCTTGGTGGGACCGTCCGGGGCCGGCAAGACCACGGTGTTCCAACTGGCGCTGCGCTTCTACGATCCCCAGGAGGGGACCGTGCGGCTCGACGGCGTCGATCTACGCGATGTCGACCCTGTCCTCGCCCGCGGGCGCATCGGACTGGTCGCCCAGGAGCCGGTGATCTTTGCCGCCAATGCCTGGGACAACATCCGCTACGGGCGCGAGGATGCGACCGATGAGGAGGTCCGCGCCGCTGCCGAGGCCGCCGTCGCCACCGAATTCATCGACCGCATGCCCGACGGCTTCGATACCTTCCTGGGCGAACGCGGGGTGCGCCTTTCGGGCGGTCAGCGCCAGCGCATCGCCATCGCCCGGGCGATCCTGCGCAATCCCGCGGTGCTGTTGCTGGACGAGGCCACCAGTGCCTTGGACGCGGAGAACGAACGCCTGGTCCAAGCGGCGCTGGAGCGCCTGATGGAGGGCCGCACCACCTTGATCATCGCCCATCGGCTGGCCACCGTGGTCAATGCCGACCGCATCGCCGTGCTGGAAAGCGGCAAGATCCTCTCCACCGGCACCCATGGCGAGCTGATGGAGCATTGCGAGCTCTACGCCCGCCTCGCCGCGATGCAGTTCGACCCGGACCTGACGCTGGAAAACATGGTGGGTGCGCGCAACGCGGTCACCTGAGGGCGCGCCCCGGGGCCGCTCTTTTCGGCCCCGGAAAGCCGCGCTAAAATCGGGCCAACAAACACGAAAATGGGGCGCCCGGGACGAATCTCCCGCAGGGGCCCGGAGGAAAGGCCGATGAAGAACACCGCCGTTACCCTGCGGCCGATGTCCGCCAACACCGGGATGATGGTTTCCGGGATTGACCTGCGCGAACCGGTGCCCGAGGCTGCCTACCGCGAGATGCGCCACGCGCTGTGCGATCGGGGCGTGATCTGCTTCCGCGGCCAGGACCTGACGCCGGCCCAGCACCTGGCCTTTGCCAAGCTGTTCGGCGACGTGCCGCCGGCCGAATTCCTCAAGACACCCGATGGCTTTCCCGAGATCGGCATCATTGCGAAGCTTCCCGATGAGACGCGGAATGTCGGCGGAAACTGGCACTCGGACCATTCCTTCGACAGCCATGCGCCCTTGGGCGCCGTCCTTTTGGCCCGCGAATTGCCGGAAAGCGGCGGCGATACCCTGTTCGCCAATATGGGTTCGGCCTTCGACAGCCTTTCCGACGGCCTCAAGGAAATGCTTCGGGGCCTGCGCGCGGTCCATGCCAAGGCCCAGTCCTGGCATGCCGACACGCGGCCCGACCGGGCGGTCGATGCGGCCGAGCTTGCCCGGGTGGATGAGGAATACAAGGACCGCATCTGCGTCCATCCGGCGGTCACGCGCCATCCGGAGACCGGGCGGGAGATCCTTTTCATCAATCCCACCTACACCTCGCATTTCGAGGGCTGGACCTATGACGAGAGCCGGCCTTTGCTGGAGGATCTGTTTGCCCACGCGACCAGCCCGGAAAACTCCTGCCGCTTCCAGTGGGATGAGGGTTCCATCGCCTTCTGGGACAACCGCTCGGCGATGCATTACGCGCTGAACGACTATCACGGCCAGCGCCGCATCATGCACCGCGCCACGATCTACGAGGCGGGCACCGCCTAGCGTACAGATCAAGACGCAATGCCGACGGTTGCTGGCCGTTCTCTGGCAACTTTGCGATCTCAGGTGGGCGGAACCCTGCAGGCGGTGCTTCGACAAGCCCTCGCCTGTTCACCGTCGACGAAAGGAAACGACTATTTTGCGGACCTGGCGCCGAGGATGCGGTTGATGTCCGGCTGGCCCAAGGTGTCGCGCGTGAAGGTGTAGGTCCCCTGGGTCATCAGTTCCTCCGCCGCGTCCTTGACCAGGGTCAGGGCCGCCTTGGCCAGGCCGCTGCCGACGGTCACCCGTTTGACGCCCAGTGCTTCCAGTTCCGCCACCGGGGGCGAGTTGGCCCCGGCGAGGACGTTCAGCGGGCCATCGACGGCGGCCGCCAGGCGTCCGATGAGATCGCCATTGCTCACGCCGATGATAAAGGCACAATCGGCGC
>JAHEKA010000182.1 GCA_024638585.1 Rhodospirillales bacterium | reverse complement strand
TGGCGACCAGGGTCTCGCTGCTCGTTCGCGTGCCGCGCAGACTGCCCGACAGCGCCGGCAGCATCGCGCCGAGCGCCAGCGCCAGGATGACGAAGGCGACCAGCACCTCGATCAAGGTAAACCCCCGCCTCCCCTCTTTCCGCTCCCCGGCCATCGCCTATCCCCCGGAACGGATGCGGCCGGTCAGCCAATCGACCTCGATTGTCCGCGTGCCGCCGCGCCCGCTCAACACGATGCGCCCACCAGTGGAACTACCGTCGGGGAAAAAGCGAATCGATCCCTGGGCCGCACCAACCACCTCCGCCGCTCCGGTGATCAATGTGATGCCGAGCGTAGCGGGCAACGGCGCGCCGGCGCCGCCGCCCACGGTAAAGCGCTTCGCCGCGCCGTTCAGGGTGAAGCGCACAGCGCGATTCCGGACCACCGCGAGAGACCGGGCCTCATTGAGGCCGGCCGCGATCCTCCGGGCACCCGCATCGAGCGCGGCGCCCGGCAGGCCGGCACCGATCCGCGGCAGGGCGATCACCACCACAAGAGCAACGATGGCCAGCACCACCAGAAGCTCAAGCAGAGTAAAGCCCCGCTCCCGCCTTTTCATTCGCCGCTTGGTCCCGATCATGCCCCCTCTCCCCAGGACCTTCCTATCCTAGCATCGGTATGCGAAACGCTACCATAAGTTCGAGGCCGTTCACGCCTTCAAGGAACCACCAGGGGGCCATGAACCCAAGTGATCCATAAGCCGAACGCAAGGTGTGGACCGAAGGGGATCCGCGCCGCCGGATCGGCCCGGCGCCCCAGAAGCGCAAGCAACGCCGCCATGGCCAGTCCCGAAAGGGCGGCGATCAGGATCACCCCTGGCAATCCGATCCACCCGACCCAGGCCCCGGCCGCCGCCGCCAACTTGACATCACCGCCGCCGAGACCGACGCGCCCGCGCAGCCGGCGATAGAGGAGGCCGATACCACCGATCGCCGCGAAGCCGAGGACGGCGCCTGCGGCATGATGACCGATCTGGCTGGGGACAATCAGATAGGTCACGGCCAAACCAAGGAAGATCAGCGGCAAGGTCAGGAGATCAGGAAGCGTCAGGGTCCGCGCATCGATCACCGCCAGGGCGGCCAACCACCATCCCAACAGGCACCCGGCCCAGATAAGCCCGCTGGGCAGGGCCAGTGCTGCCCAAATGGCGATGCCCAGGGCCAGCAACTCAATCCCGGGATAGAACCAGCCGAGCCGCGCGCCGCAATGGCGGCACCGTCCCCCCGAAGCCGCCCAGCTCACCAGCGGAATGAGGTCGCGGGCGGTCAGGCCGTGGCCGCAGGACCGGCAAGCCGACCGGCCAAAGGCGATGGCATCCCCCTCGGGCAAGCGCAGGATCAGCACACCCAGGAAACTGCCGATCGCCGGCGCGGCGATCAGCGGCCACAGCCAGGCAGGATCAAGATTGAATGCCACGGTCACACCGCATGGTTATGATTGGGCAGTATAGCAATTGTTATGATTGACGGATATTTCGGGGGTGGCTCGGGCCATGACGCAGAAAGCCGGACAACGGGGCATCGCCCTGATAGCCGTGCTCTGGGCGCTGGTCCTCCTCGCCTTGATCGCCGCGACGGTCCTCGGTGAAAGCCGCAGCGCCAGCCGGCTCGCCCGCAACCTCGCCGACGCCGCCCATGCCGAGGCGATGGCCGACGGGGGTGTGCACCGGGCCATGGCCGGGCTTGCCGCGCCGGCGCCGGCGGGAGGATGGCGCGCCGACGGCACGGTCTATGCCTGGCAGCGCAGGGATGGCGAGATCCGCGTTCGCATCGAGGACGAAGGCGGCAAGGTCGACCTCAACCGCGCCGGCGGGCCCTTGCTGCGGCGGATGTTCGAGGGCCTGGGCCTGGACTCCGCGCGGGCAGAGAGGCTCGCCGACGCCATCCTGGACTATCGCGATGCCGACGATCGTCGCCGCAGACACGGTGCCGAGGATGCCGAGTATCGATCCGCCGGTCTGCCTTTCGGCGCCAAGGACGCACCCTTCGAGGCAGTGGAAGAACTGCGCCAAGTTCTTGGCGTCGACCGCGACCTCTATGCCGCGGTGAGAAGGGCGGTGACCGTTTATTCCGGCGCCAGGCGCCCGGACCTCAAGGCTGCGCCGCCGCCGGTACGCGCCGCACTGGGCGGGGGCGGCGGGCCAGCACCGGCGCTGCCGGCCAAAGGGGACACCCGCCCCCCACTGGACGGCGGCCCGCCGATCGCCATTCTGAGCCTGGGCCCCACCGCCCACCGGTCAGCCACGCGGACCTATACCGTCCACGCAGAGGCCCGGACCGCATCGGGCGCGATATTTACCCGCCGGGCCATCGTCCAGATGGTCGCCCGGGGCGGGGTGCCCTATCGCATCCTGGCCTGGGGCCGCGGAGAGACCCGCTTGTTTGCCGTCCCCTCGCCCTGAGCTTGACCCGCCGGGCTTTTCATGGCGTCGGAAGCGGGGCACACTACCCGCAAAGACCAATATGAGGGAGGACATCCATGCAGCGGCACGACATCACCTGGCCCAACGGGGAACTCATGGCCTGCACCTTCCGGGTGGCCTATGAGGCCTTCCGCGGGTCCGGCAAGTTCAAGAAGGACCCCAAGATCGAGGTCAACCAGGCGTCGCTCAGCCATGCGGAGTACGGCGGGCGGGTCGGCATCTGGCGGCTGATGGAGATGTTCGAACGCCACGGCATCAAGTCTTCCATCAACCTGAACGGCATCGCCATCGAGATGTGGCCGGATTCGGTCAAGGCGCTGTTCGACGCGGGCCATGAACTGGCCGCCCACCAGACCACCAACAACATCCACCTGCCGGCGCTGTCGGAGGACGAGGAACGCGCCGAGATCCGCGCCTGCACCCGGATGATCGAAGACTGCGTCGGCAAGCGTCCGGTGGGCTGGGGCTCGGCCGGCAACCTGCATACCGAGAACACCCTGAAGATCCTGGCCGAGGAGGGCTACCGCTATTTCGGCGATCCCTTCGACGAGGACATCCCCTATGTGGTCAACGTCGCCGGCCGGCGCATGGTGATCATCCCCAAGCTGAACTACGCCAACGACTGGCGCGCCTGGTCGGGCGGCCTCGGCACGCCGTCCAACTATTTCCAGGGCTTCAAGGAATCCTTTGATTTCCTCTACCAGGAAGCACTGGCGGGGCGGCCCGGCTATATCGACGTGATCACCCATGCCGAGCTCGGGGGGCGGCCCAATATCGCCGCCGCGGTCGATCAGATGATCCGCTACGTCAAGCAATACGGCAGTCAGATCTGGATCGCCACGCGGGAGGAGATCACCGATTACATGCTCGGCGCCAACCTCCCCGCGGATGACTACGTACCCTATCGCTAGGTTTGCGGTCCGGCTGCCGGGAGGCCCGTTGGGAACAGCCCCGTGGCCTAGGCAACGCCGCTCTTGCGGCCGCCGGCCTTGGCCCAGTGATCGATCTTTTCCGCAAGCGCGCCCTTGGTGACGGGCTTGGGGAGGTAATCGTCCATGCCTGCGGCGAGGCATTTCTCCCGGTCGCCGGAAAGCGCATGGGCCGTCACCCCGATGATCGGAATGTGGCCGCCGCCGGCCTGTTCGTCCCTGCGGATCTCCGCCGTGGCTTCGGGACCGCTCATGACCGGCATGGAGACATCCATCAGGATCACATCGGGCTGGAAAGAGGGAAGAAGATCGAGCGCCTCGCGGCCGTTCCCGGCCAGCCGGAAGTCATGGCCCAGTTCTTCAATCATGCATTCCAGCACCATCTGGTTCATTTCGTTGTCCTCCACCGCCAGGACCTTGATGCCCGTAGGCGCAACGGCCCCAGTCGAACCCTCTGCGGCCGGCACATCCCTTGGCGGCGCCTTGGTCGCCGCCCCCTGGGCTTCGCGCAAGGCCACTACAAGTCTTTTTGAGGTGTCGAACAACAGCGATGAACTTGCCGGCTTGACCAGATATTCCTGCACGCCCAGGTCGCGGAAGTGCCTGGCATCGCCGGCAAGGTCGACGGAGGTCAGCAGGATAATGGGAACGTCCTTGAGATCCTGATCGGCGCGGATCTCCCGTGCCGTTTCCTCTCCGTTCATGCCGGGCATGTGGTAGTCCAGCACCACGAGATCGAAGGGGTCGGCCTCTGCGCTCGCCTGACGCAAGGCGACCAGCGCCTCCTTGCCGGATGGCACGGCAGCGACCCTGAACAGCCAGCTTCCGAACTGTTCGACGAGGATGGTGCGGTTGACCTCGTTATCGTCGACAACCAGAACCCGTGCACGGGAGACGTCCATCGGCAATCGTTTGTGCGTGGGCGCCCGCTCGCTTACCGGCAAGGTCAGGGAGATCGTGAAGGTCGAGCCTTCGCCGAGGGTGCTTTCCACATGGATCGATCCGCCCATCAGCTCGACCAAGGTCTTGCAGATCGTAAGCCCCAGGCCTGTGCCTTCGAACCTGCGGGTTGAACTGCCGTCGGCCTGGGTGAATTTCTTGAACACCGAATCGATCATTTCCGGCGCGATGCCAATGCCGGTGTCCTGCACTTGGACCGTCAGCTGGACGTTGTCGCCCGTGACCCTGCCCGTGACGTCGACCAGGACATGGCCGTGATCGGTGAACTTGACGGCGTTGCTGACGAGGTTCAACAGCACCTGCCTGACGCGGCCGCAATCGCCGATAACGCCGGTCGGAAGGAATGGTTGGAAGCGGATCGCCAGTTCGATGTTCTTTTCCGCGACCCGATGGGAGATCAAGGCACCGATATCCTCGGTCACCGTCCTGAGATCGAAGGGCTGGCAATCCAGTTCGAGCTGGCCGGCATCGATCTTGGAGAAGTCCAGGATGTCGTTGATCAACTTCAGCAGATTATTTCCGGAATCCCGGATGACGTCCAAGAACGAGCGTTGACGGTCGTCGAGCGAGGTCCCCGACAGAACCTCCGACATCCCGATCACCGCGTTCATGGGGGTCCGGATCTCGTGGCTCATATTGGCCAGGAACTCGGATTTCGAGCGGTCGGCCGTTTCCGCCATGTCCTTGGCTTCGCGCAGGTCGTCTTCCATGCGCTTGCGATCGCTGATGTCGGTATAGGTCATCACCATGCCGCCGTTGGGCATCGGCTTGCGGTGATAGACATAGGCGAGGCCGTTGGGCAGCGTTCGTTCGGCGTTCCGTTCGAGAAGGCCACGGCCGGTGGTGCGCGCCTTCACGATCTCGTCTTCGTTGCCGTCGCCGAATTGCCCGGCCTGGACTCGGAACCGCGTGATCTCCTCGAACGTCTTGCCGGGGGCGACGAAGCCGGGCGGAAAACCGAACATTGTCTCGTATTGACTGTTGGAGGCAACCAGCCTGTGGTCGGCATCAAGGACGACGATGCCTTGGGCCATGTTTTCAAGGGTCGTCGACAGGAGCGCGGATTTCAGGGTGAGTTCCCGGTCATGAATCTGCATCAGGTCTGAGACCTTCCGGCCGTACCAAACAACGCACAGGACCAGGACGAGGATCGCCGCGCCCAGCAGCTTTGCGTAGGTTCCAAATTGCTCCGCTGCCA
>JAHEKA010000181.1 GCA_024638585.1 Rhodospirillales bacterium | reverse complement strand
TGGGTGCAGACCTCCCTAATGGAAGCGCTTCTTTCCATGATGGACCTCCATGCCGCGCGCTACCTGGTCAACGGAATCGTGCCGAAGCAGGTCGGCAACGAGCATCCCACCGGCGTGCCGACCAACAGCTACAAGACATCGGACGGCTATGTCAGCATCTCGATCATGCCGCGCATGTGGCCCGATCTCTGCCGGGCCATCGAGCGGGAGGATGCGGCCGAAGACCCTCGCTTTACGACCCGCGAAGCGCGCCGCGCACATCGCAAGGAATGCAACGGCATGATCGCCGAGGCCATGGCCAAATTCACCACCGAGGAAATGTTGAAAAGGCTCGCCGCCTCCGACATTCCTTCAGGCCCGGTCTTCACCATCGATCAGACCTTCGACGACCCTCAGGTCCGGCATCTCGATCTCGCTCAGCAGCTGAATTCGCCGTCCATGGGGGATTTCAAGCTGCTGACCCAGGCCTTCCGCTTGTCACGCACACCAACCGAGAACTGGACGGCGATCCCGGAATACGGCGAGAACACGGAAGAGGTGCTGGGCGAATTCGGCTTCAGCGACGATGAGATCGCCGCCCTGGAACGTGACGGGGTGGTGACCGGACGGGAAGCCGAAGGCGCCGCCGCGGAGTAGGGCGAATACCCCAAACGGAGCGCTCAGGCGATTGTGATGTAGCGCGCGCCGTTGACGTGGAGCATCTGGCCGCTCATGTAGCGGCAGCCATCGCCGCAGAGATACAGAGCAAGATCCGCGATCTCCTCCGGCTCGGCCGAGCGGCCCATGGGGCTGTCACCGCGCTGGGTGCGGTGTTCGTTGCGCTCGCCCGACGGTTTCTTCACGGTATCCACGCGGCCCGGCACGATGCAGTTGACGGTGATGTTATGGGGCGCCAGCTCCGCCGCCAGGCCCCCGGTCAGTCCGGCAATCCCGGCCTTGGCAGTGGTCACGTGGCAGCGGTTGGCGACGCCGGAATGACCGGACCCGCCGCCGATATTGACGATGGTGCCTTGGCCCCGCTCGATCATGTGGGGCACGGCACTCTGGATGCAGTGAAACGGCCCGTCCAGCGCCGTCATCAGCGTCGCCCGCCATTCCTCGTCGGTCAATTCCATGAGCGGACGATAGCTGCGGACATTGGCGTTGTTGATCAGGATATCGAGGCCGCCGAAGCGTGAAACCGTTTCCGCCACCATCTCCTTGACCTGGGCAAGGTCCCGCACGTCGGCGCCGTGGGTGAAGGCCCGGCCACCTTCGGCCTCGATCTCCTTGACGGTTTCCGCCGCGGCATCCGCGGAGGTGAGATAGTTCACCACCACGGCGGCCCCGGCCCCGGCCAGCATCTTGGCCATGACCCGCCCGGTGTTGATCGCGGCCCCGGTGACGATGGCCACCTGGCCCTCAAGATTGATGCCGTTCGCCGCCATGGACGTTCCTCCCCAGAATTCGGCGGGGCAGGGGGCCGCCGCCTGTTACAGGCAGGATAGCAGGGTTGGGCGGCACCGCGAAATACGCCGCCGCCCGAGGCCCTACATGTTCTTGAACGTCTTGATCACGTCGTCGGTGGCGTCAAGGATATCGCGATTGATGCTTTCGATCTCCAGGGGATCGGTCCAGGAGATAGAGCGCTTCGCCTTCTTCGCCTCACCCAACAGCTTGGGGTCCGAAAGCGCCGCCTTGAACGCCGCGCGAAGGATCTTCACCCGGTCGGCGGGCACCTTGGGCGTGGTGAAGAACGGCCGACCCGCCGCCATGGGCGCCGCCATCAGGCTGGCAAGCTGTCGGCCTTTCGCGGAAAGCGCGCTGCGCAGGTTGGGCACGCCCTTGAGCTCCGGGCGGGCATTGCCAAGATACCCGATCGCCGTCAAACCGTATTCCTTGATCGCCGTGGCCGTGCTCTCGTAGCTGTTGACGGTCCCCTGAACCTCGCCACGGGCGATGGCGAGGAAGCGTTCCTGGCTGGACGAGTAGCCGGTGATCATCTCCACCGGGAAGCCGTCGTACTTCAACATCGCCACGCGTTGGTAGGAGCCGCTGCCCGGTCCCGTCACCGACATTTTCACGGTCTTTCCGAATTTCCGGAGCTGACCGATCGTCTTGACCGGATGATTGCCGGCCAACACCGTGATCGACGTGGACGAGGCGGCGCTGCCGATGGCGATCAACTGGCGCACGTCATATTTGACGCCGGTGGACTTGGTTCGTTGGGCGATCGCCAGCTCACGGTTGAGGATGGCAATCTCCGTCCCATCACGCTTGGCACGGTTCATCATGTAGTTGGTTGCGACGATCCCCCCGGCACCCGATATGTTGACCGGTGTAGAATTGGGGTTGCCCGGAATATGGCGCGGCATGTGACGGGCGATCAGCCGGCCATAGTAGTCGTATCCGCCGCCGGGGCTCGAGCGAATGACGACCTTCAACGTCTTGCCTTCGTAAAAACTCGCGGCCGCGGCGGTTGGCTGGTCGGTCATCGTCGCCAGGCTCATCGTGGCCGCGGCGAGAAGGGTCGTGGAGGCAATGCGGATCATCTTCGTTCTCCCCTGTGAATGCGATGCCATTGAGGCTAACCAACCAAGACCGGGGATTCAACGGCGGATGCCCGTGCCGTCGGGCCGCACGGGATTGGGAAGGCGCCAGCGGTCCGCGCAGAGAGACCCGCTCCCGGATATCGTCCGGCTCGAAACCGACGAAGAAAAGGAACCTCCATCCCCGGGGCCAATTCGGCCTTGCCAAGGCCGCGACGGTTGCCCATAGGCCGGGGCCTTTCAAGGCCTGAGAAACAACCGGTTGCGCCCCTGCCCATCCTCAGCATTTCGGAGGGTGAGGCCGGCGCGCTCCATCAGGGGAAGGATTTCTCCCTCGAAGCGCTCGGCATTTTTTCCCTCGACCTCCATGATGACGCTGCGGGCGTGGCGCAACGCATTTTCTGCACCCTGGAGAATCTCGATCTCCGCCCCGTCCACATCGATCTTCACGTGATCGGGCGGAGCCAGGCCGAAGCGATCCACCAGATCGTCGGCGGTGAAAGACAGGATTGCTTGGCGGAAGGCGGGCTCGAAGGTCGCCACCTGGCTTTCCGGCGCGTCGATCGAGCTGAAGGCATGACCGGGTTCGAAGGCGCTCATGAAAAGGTCCGTCGCCTCGGTCCGCCGGCCAAGCGCCAGGCAATAGGGCGCGATCAGGTCGCCCAGCCCGTTCAGCTCCACATGGGACACCAGCAGTCCGAAATTGAGGCCACTCGGCTCGAACGCCAGCACCCGGGCTCCGGCCTTGGCGGCATAGCACGCATACAACCCGACATTGGCGCCGACGTCCCACACCACATCGCCGGGCTTCACGCAGTCGTCCAGCCAGGCGATGGTCTCGGGCTCATTCTCCATGAAGGTGTGAACCGCGCTCGCCGCCGCCGCGCCGGTGTTGAGGTAGAAGCGCAAGCCCCCGTGCCGGGTCTGCACCTCGTGCACGGCCCCTTGGTCGAAATGGGCCTTGACGCGGGCATAGGTTCGGGCCCGCTGGCGGGGCGAGGTTGGCGCCGTGATCAGGCGCGCAAAGCCCGCCACCCATCGCGCCAAGGTCCGGCTCACCGCGCCCTCATCGCGGCAAGGACCCGCGCCAGAGGCCCGTCCCTAACGGAGGTGCTTGTCGAAGAACGTGAAGGCCTTTTCCCAGCCGTCCTGGGCCTGCTCCCATTGGTAGCGCCCCGCCGTGTAATCGAAGAAGGCATGTCCGGCCCCGTCGTAACGGTGAAACTCATATTCCTTCCCCTGGGCCTTGAGCTCGGCTTCGATCTTGTCCACCTGATCGCGATCGGGGTTCTTGTCCTCGTTGCCGAACAATCCCAAAAGCGGCACCGAGATATCAGCCGTCATGTCGAACGGCGCCACGGGCTGATTGTCGTTGAGATTGGCGGGCGGCGACATCACGTTGCCGCCCCAGCAGTCGACGCAGCAATCCAGGCTGGGCATCTTCGACGCCGCCATGTAAGCCACGCGCCCGCCTGAACAGAATCCGATCAATCCCACCTTGCCGTTGGCGGTGGGGAGGTCCCGCAGGTAGGCCGCGCCGCCCGACAGATCGCCGATCACCTGCTCGTCGATCTGCCCGCCCATGGCCCGCACCTTGTCGGCCTTCTCTTTTGGGGTTCCCGGTCCCTGGCGAAAGTGCAGGTCGGGCGAGACGGCGTTGAATCCGTGATGGGCGACTTTCCGCACCACCTCCCGGGTCCATTCGTCCCAACCCGGCATGTGGTGAACCACCAGAACGCCGGGCAGGGGACCCGCCCCCAGCGGCCTAGCGGCATAGGCGTCGATCAATTCTCCGCCATGGCCATGGACCCGCACGGTTTCCGCGATCATTCCTTCGTAAGCCATCGGTCATGTCCTCCCCGATTTGATCTTGATTGAAACGAGGATGATCAGGCCTGCACGCCCTTGCAAGAGAAAATGAGGCCGCCGCTCAGGCCTTATCCTCAGGCATGGTCTCGGCGAAGGAGGGGCGCGCGAGGATCTGGGCGTACCACGCCGCGAGCCGCCCATGGCTCTCGCGCCAATCGGCGGCAACCCCGCGATATTCCATATAACCCAACGCGCAAGCGGCGGCGATCTCCCCCATGGAGGGAGGATCGCGAAATGTTTTAGTCTCCGCGTCCAACGCGGCCAGGGCGGCGGCGACCTTCGCCCCCTGGCGCTCGATCACCCGCGGGCTCCGCATGTCGGGAGATTTTTGGCTTTCCTGAGCGACCGCAATGACGGCCTCCGCCAGGCCGTCGCCCAGCGCCTCGCGCCGCAGCACGGTCCAACGGTCCGGCCCCTCCGCCGGGATCAGCTTGGCACCGTCGTGGAGAGAATCGACATAGGCGCAGATTACCGGCGAATCGTAGAGCGCCTCTCCATTGTCGAGCAGCACGGTCGGAACCTTGCCCAGTGGATTGATCGGCGGCACCACCTCGGGACGTTCCTCGCGGCTCAGCATGCGCCATTCGATCAGGTCCCTTTGGCCCGTCTCGATTGCCGCAACCCGCACCTTTCGGGCAAAGGGGGACGCCACGGTCGCGTATCCCTGCATCTCTGGGGCCTCCTCATAATGACGGGGCGGCGCTATTGCCGCCCCGCATACTCTCGCAAACTTCGTCCCGGCCGACAAGCCGGCCCCGTCACCGAACCGGGGCCTAACGCTTGGCCGCAGGATCCATGATCGAAACCTTGGTGATCCGGTTGGTGCTGCTCTGATGGATGATCAGGCTCCCATCCTTCATGACCCGCATGTGGCGGATGATGCCCGCATAGACGCCGCCAGACGGGATCGGCCAACTCTGGAAGGTTTCCGTCTTGGGATCGAACCGCACCAAGGCATCCGGGCGTTTGCGCGATTCGTTGTACCAGATGATGCCGTCGACGATGGCGATGGCGTAAGGATGCGAGCGCTTCCCGCTGGGCGATGGCCATTCCTTGATGGCACCGGTTTTCGGATCATAGCGGCCGAGCCGGCCTTGCGACGAGTTGACATACCAGATCATGCCGTCGGGCGCGATGTCGAGCCGACGGACAGTGGTCTCGGGGATCGGCAGCTTGACCTCGGTCAGCTTCATGGTCGCGGGATCTACCCGAACCAGGCAGTTGCTG
>JAHEKA010000180.1 GCA_024638585.1 Rhodospirillales bacterium | reverse complement strand
CGCGCTCGGCATCCGATAGGCCTTCGACCTCATTGACCAGTGCCACTGGGTCGGGCTCGCCCATGTCGTAGGGCCGGTCGGTGCCGAGCATCACCCGCTCCGCCCCCACCAGGTCGACCAGGATGCGGATCTGTTCGGCCCGGAACACCACCGTGTCGAACCACATGTTGGGCAGGAAGGCCGAAGGCGGCTGATCGGTGTGCTCGCGGCATTCCTCGCGTTCCCGCCACGCGTGATCGAAGCGCCCCACATAGAACGGCAGGAAGCCGCCGCCATGGGCGAAATAGAACTTGAGCCCGGGGTGACGCGCAATGACGCCGGAATGGATCAGGTGGCTCATGGCCAGGGTCGTTTCCAGCGGATTGCCCACCACGTTGGTCATGTAATAGGCCTTCAGCCGCTGGGGATGGGTGAACCCCTGGGGGTGGACATAGATCATGGTGCCGAGCTGTTCGGCGGCATCCCAGAACGGCTCGAGCGACGGGTCCGAGAGTTCCATGCCGTTGATCTCGGTCGGGAAGCGGATGCCGCGTAAGCTCAGATCCCCCACCGCGCGCTCCAGCTCCTTCACCGCGATGCCCGAGTGGTGCAGCGGCGCCACCCCCATGGACACGAAACGGTCGGGATACTGCTTCACGATCTCCGCCGCGCGGTCGTTGATGAGCTGGGCCACGGTCATGGCGAGATTGGAATCGGCTTCGTAGAAACCGCGCGGCGGCGCCGGCGACAGGGCCGAAATGTCGACGCCGATCTTGTCCATGTCCTCGATGCGCTTCTTGGGCTGGGACAGGACCGCTTCCCGCTCCGCCTGTTCCTGGGAGATACCGACACCGCCCTGCTTCTTGGCTTCGGCGCCGACGTCGCCTTTTTCCGCGGCGGCCTTCATCATGTCCCGCGATTCCTCCACCACAAGATGGGCATGAATGTCGATAACATTGGCCATGGTCCGAGTTCCTCCCTTGCCGAGTTCTTCTCTCCCCCGGACGACCGGAGGTTCGCATTACATCTTCACTATGCCGCCAACGGGGCGCGGCGTCTAACCCTTCTTCTTGCGCTTCCGCTTGCCCCGGCACTTCTTGGAAACCTTCGGATTGCAGCGCGCTGTGCGGGTCTTGAACGCCTTGGCCGCCCGGTTCACGACGTCGGCCGGCGTCGCATAAAGCACCTTGAGGATCGACAGCACCTTGGCCCCGTCATTGGGTTTCGGGGTGAACTTGTAGCGCTTCATTTCCGCAAGGAAGGCGGGATCCTTCATGGTCGCCGCCCAGGCCGCGCGCCACTCCCTGAGACGGGCGTCGGGCACCCCCGGCGGCAGCGCGAAGGGATTGGAAATCGCCAGCGGCCCCGCGACGAAATCGACCAGCGCCTTATCTTTCGCCGTCTTGGCGTGGTCGCGGGCGAACGCGACGTTGGGGATGTCGGGATGCTTTGCGTCGCCGACCTGAACCACGTAGTTCACCTTGCCGCCCGCGACCCAATCGGCCTTGGTCGCGCGGAAGGTTTCGTAACTGGCACAACGGCCCACCACTTCCTTGCGTTCGACCGCGAGGTTGGCTCCGCCGGGCCCGCGGTAACCCAAGACCGGGCGGAACCGCGTGCCGATCGCCTCGTTCAGGGCCAGCGGCACCTTGGTGCCGTTGGAGCGGGCGCCGGTGGAGGAGATTTTCATCGGCTTGTCGAACACGTCCTGGATGGTCGCGAAACCCGCCCCCTTCCAAGCAAGGCAGACCTGGACCTGAGACGCCATATTGCCGAGCCAGTTGAACTTCAGCATGTCGTAGCCCCATTTCTTCTTGGGGTTCAGAAGCGGGTCGGTGACCGGGCCAAGCGCCCAGGTTCCGATATGGGTGCCGTCCTTCGCAGCGCGGCCGTAAAGCGTCCGGACCGCGCCGATGCCACCCGCACCCGGAAGGTTGCGCGCGGCGAAATCCGGCTTACCCGGCAGATGCCGGGCCGCGTGCTTGACGAAGGTCCGGCCGATCAGATTGGTGCTGCCCGACACTCCGCCGCCGATCCACAGGGTCAATGTCTTGCCCTTGTAGAATTCCGCGGCGGGCACCGCTCCCGCCGCCAAAGAAACGACGCAAAGCGGGATGACGCCGGCAAGCAGGTATCGAAAGGTGGGTCCCATGGTGTTGCCTCCTCAGCGTGAGAGTGAGGACCGGGCCATTGCGCCGGCCCGCGGCGAGGCAATTCTTATGTTGTCGTCCCCTCGCCGCACACGACCGGCCGGCTCGGCGCCGGCGGGCGGTGACCGGGAATTATGGTGGGACCATTGGGGTCTTGTCGAGGACCGGTTACCGGTTGGCTTCGACCTTCAGGCCGAGCGTGCGAATCAGCCAGGCGGGATCCTGGACGCGGTTGCCCCCCATGAAGACCTGGGCGGGAACCGGCGCCGCCGGTTTCACCGAGACCACAAGCGACTTCGGATCGCGCAGGAACTTTTCAACCTCGTCGATCATGGCGTGGTAGAAGCGCTGGCCCTGCCGGTCTGCCTGGGTGCGCGCCTGGGCGATGAAGGCGGAGATCACCGCCTTGGCATCGATCCCCTGGCGCTCGCTCGCCTGGGCCAGGGCCACCTGGACCAGGTTGGTGTTGGTGATCGAAAACGAACCGCTGTTGATGGTGGCATCCCCCATGGCAGCCATGAAGGCAAAGGTGTCTTCTGGCCGCGCCGTCAGCTCGTACATCAACTTCGGCATTTTCCCGAGAGTGATGGCGAAGTTGAAATCGGCCAGGTCCGGCATGCGGAAAGACATCTCCTCCATCGCCATGGTCCGCGCATGATGGTCGCTCGCGGTCACCACTTTCACGCTGGCCTTGAGCTGGCTCATCCCGGTCTTTTCGAGAAAGTCCCTGAATTGGGGGTTGCCGCGCACCGGCTTGATGACGAGATCGTCGATCACAAAGTGGGCATTGCGGGCATAGGGGCGGCCTGCGTCATTCTTGGCGTAGGCGGCTTCCAGGGCCCCCCGGCGCATCGAAAAATTGCCTTCATCGGTCATCACCCGGAACCCCTCGAAGGAGAAACTTTTGATCACCGGCTTGGTCAGTTGCGGCCAGAAATTCGCTTGCATCACCGCAGGCAGAAACTCACTCAGATCGAGGCCGCCGAAGGCCATGCGGTCGAGGGCAAATTCGCCGGGATTGCGCCCGCCGCGCTTATAGAGGTTGAACCCTTCCAGGTAAAAACGGCCGATCCGTCCTTTTTCGATCTCCTCCACAGCGATACGCCGCAGATTCGCCTCGCCGTCCCTGGGCGCGGTCACGTTGATGCCGCTGAAGATGAGGCGCGGGATCCTGAGATCCCGGATGACGTCCTCGGTACTGGCCTCGCCGCGCGCCGCGCGGTCGAGCAGGCTGAGCGTCTCCGGCGACACCCCTTCGAAATTCATCTGGTCGATCCTGAGCTGGGCCTGGGGCCGGTCGAGGCGCAGGAGCGTCGCGTCGATGGCGCTGAGCTTGCGTGAAAAAGGATCGATGGAGAAACCGAGCGCCTTGGCCCGCAAGGCCTCGCCGCCGGCCCGGGCAAGGGACACGTCGGCGACGGTAACGCGGGCGGTGAACGGATTTGCCGAGATGTCGCCATGGGCCAGCGTCAGGGACGGCGCATCCCGGGCCAGCACCTCTTGCAGGTTGGCGATGGTGCGCCGGGCTTCCTCCGCCATCCGATCGGGCAGATAGATCAACCCCCATCCGGCAAGGACGGTGAGAACCGCGGCAAGGACGATCACCATTCCGGCGGCAAACTTGTTCAGCATCGCTCCCTCCTAGACGGCGGCTCAGCGGGCAGGGGGCCGGCCGCGTCAGCGGGCACCCTAGGAAGGCATGGTAAAGATTTCCCTACTCCGGCGCGCGTTCCGCAGGGTCCCGGCCCCCTATCCCGGTCTTGACTCGGGGGCCGTTCCCATATAGAACAAATCAAGAACATTAATCGGGTTCCAGAAGGAAGTATGGCGCCGGACCCTCCGGCATCGGGGCGCGGAACCGTCACGGGACGTGGCGGATCGCGCCCTGTTTGTCCCCGGGACCGCGCCACGGAAGCGCCGCCATGAAGCACGCCCCCGCACCCATGCGCCCTCCCTCCCCGCCGGGGGGCGCGAGACGCGAGGCCATCGCCCGGCTCAAGACCGAGATCGCCCGCATCGAGACGGCAGAGACCACCGCGGAATCCGGCACCCCCGCCCCGGGGCCGGTTCCCTTCGGGATCGCCGCCATCGATGGGCATCTCCCGGGCGGTGGCCTCGCCACCGGTGCCGTGCACGAAATCGTCGCCGGCGACGACGGCATGGGGGCGACCGGTTTCGCCCTCGCGCTGATCGCCCGGCTGACCCGGGCCGCCACGCGCCGCCCCTGGCTTTGGTGCGGCCAGGACCTGCCGCCCTATGGGCCGGGGCTGGCCGGTTTCGGCCTCGATCCCGCCCATCTCATCGTCGCCCGCTGCGCGTCCGACCGGGACGTGCTGTGGGCCATGGAGGAAGGGCTCGGCGCGCCGGCGCTCGCGGCCATACTGGGCGAGGTTGGGGCGCTCGACACCCGGGCCGGGCGCCGCCTGGCCCTGGCCGCCCGCCTTGGCGGCGTCACCGCCATGGTGCTGCGCTCAGCCCCGGCCGGACAACAGGACACAACATCCCCGGCGGTGGCGGCCACCCGCTGGCGGATACGCGGCCTGCCCCCCGGCAGCGGCGGCGAAGACGGCTTCGGCTGGCGCGTCGATTTCCTGCGCGGCGGCGGCGCCCTCCCCCGGAGTTGGCAGGTGGTGTGGCAACCGGGGCGGCCCGAGACCACGGCCCCCGAAAACACGGCCCCCGAAAACACGGTCAAGACATGCGAAGACGGCTCCGAGGATCATGGATGGGAAAACGGCAACCTCGCCCCGCCGGGTACTCTGTCTCTGGCTGCCCCGCTTTCCGGCGGAGCGGTGCCTGAAGGAGACACGGGACCCCGGCGCGCGGCCGGCTGAGGACGAGCCCCCCTTCGCGGTGTGGATTGCCGCCGGCAACCGGCTCGCCGTCATCGCCACCAACCTGGCGGCCGAAGCGGCGGGCGTACGGGTGGGCCAGAGCCTCGCCGACGCCCGCGCGCTGTGCCCGGCGCTCACCACCAAATCCGCCGATGGGGCCGCCGACGCCCGCGCGCTCGCCCGTCTCGCCGCCTGGTGCCGGCGCTTTTCCCCGTGGACCGCGGCCGTCCCCGCCGATCCCGAAAACTTGAGCGAAGCCGGCCTGTGGCTCGAGGTCACCGGTTGCGCCCATCTGGTGGGCGGGGAAGCAGCGCTCGCCGAGACCATCACCCGGGCCTTCGCCCGTGCCGGCTTCAGCGCCCGCACCGGGCTTGCCGGCACGCCGGGGGCGGCCCATGGGTTGGCCCGGTTCGGTGGACAGGATCACGCCATCGCCCCGCCGGGGGCCGAGACCGAGTCGCTGTCCCCCCTGCCGGTGGCCGCCCTGCGGCTGGATGCGAACCTGTGCGAAGGGCTCGACGCCCTTGGCCTGCGCCGCATCGGCGACCTCATCCCCCTGATCCAAGGCCCCGAGCGGGCCATGCTCGCCCGCCGCTTCCCCCCCCTCCTGCTGGAGCGCATCGACGCGGCGCTGGGGCGGCAGTTCGAGCCCATCTCGCCGGA
>JAHEKA010000003.1 GCA_024638585.1 Rhodospirillales bacterium | reverse complement strand
CGGCCTCGTTGACGAGGTTGGCGAGATCGGCGCCGGAAAAGCCGGGCGTGCCGCGGGCGATGACCCGGGCGTCCACATCGGGGGCCAACGGCACCTTGCGCATGTGAACCTTGAGGATCTTTTCGCGGCCGAGAATATCGGGATTGGGGACCACGACCTGACGGTCGAAGCGGCCCGGGCGCAGCAGCGCGGGATCGAGAACGTCGGGCCGGTTGGTGGCGGCGATCAGGATCACACCCTCATTGGCCTCGAACCCGTCCATTTCCACCAGCAGCTGATTCAGGGTCTGCTCGCGCTCGTCGTTGCCGCCACCGAGGCCCGCGCCGCGATGGCGCCCCACGGCGTCGATTTCATCGATGAAGATGATGCAGGGCGCGTTTTTTTTGCCCTGTTCGAACATGTCGCGCACGCGGCTGGCACCAACGCCGACGAACATTTCGACGAAGTCCGAACCGGAAATGGTGAAGAACGGCACATTGGCCTCACCGGCGATGGCCCGGGCCAGGAGGGTCTTACCCGTGCCCGGCGGGCCCACCAGCAACACGCCCTTGGGAATCTTGCCGCCGAGACGCTGGAATTTCTGGGGATCCTTGAGGAAGTCCACGACCTCCTCCAGTTCCTGCTTGGCCTCGTCGATGCCGGCCACGTCTTCGAAAGTCACGCGGCCGAGCTTCTCGGTCAACAGCTTGGCGCGGGACTTGCCGAAGCCCATGGCCTTGCCGCTCCCCGACTGCATCTGGCGCATGAAGAAGATCCACACGCCGATCAGGAGCAGCATCGGGAACCACGACAACAGGATGCTGACCAGCGACGGCGATCCATCATCGGCCGGCGCCGCTTTGATCCTGATGCCCTTCTTGGTCAGACGTTCGACGAGATTGGGATCATTGGGCGCATAACTCTTGAACGGCGCGCCACTCTGGAACTCACCCTCGATGCTCTGTCCCTTGATGGTGACCTGCTTGACTTCGCCCCGCTCCACCGCGGCGACGAATTCGGAGAAGGCGAGATCGTCGGTCCGGCCGCCACCGGACGACTGGAACAGGTTGAAAACAGCGATCAAAAGGAGTCCGATGATGACCCAAAGCGCCAAATTGCGGCCAAACTGGTTCACGTGCTTTCCCTCATGACAATGACGCTACGGTAACCGGCAACTGCCAACTCCTGGTTAACGGCCCTGACCACCGGTCCGGACTGATGAACAAATGGTGTTTCCGGCCCCGAAACACAAGGCTTTTTGTCATCGGTTTCACCCGCCGCTCACCGAGCCTGCCACACCGAACACCGCGCCCGCCAGAGGCTCGGGCGGCAACGGTCGCGCTTCTGCGATGGTCAGAGTACCAACACCGGCCCCGGACCGTCTATAGCCGAGGTGCGGCACCTCCACCACGCGTCCGGCGCGGCGCAGCGCCGGCAGCCCGGCCCGGACCTGGGCGGGCAATGATCGTGGCCGGTTGCCGGGCCGCCCGGCATAGCCTGGTACATCGGCTTTGATGGCCATCCAGCCCGCTCGCCCGAGGGGAGCCAGGGTGTAGCGGGCCCGAACATTCGATCCCGCTCCTTTGACGCGGGAGAGGCGAACAAGAAACCGACGGTCCCAGATCATCGATCCGGGCCCCGAAACCGCCACCGGGGCCTCTTGAGCGGCGGGCTCGCGGCAGACCAGCAAGGCACCCCCACGGGAGGGACGGATCGTGCAGCCGCCCAGCGTCCGCGCCCGGCAGGGGCCGGCAATTTCGTCATAGAGCCTTGCCAAGCGCTCGAAGCGCGGCGCGTATTCCGCTCCGCCGACCGCCCCCAGCACCCGGGCCAGGGCGCGAAGCCCGGCCGGCCTCGGCGCATCCAGGAACTCGGCCCGATCGAGGCGCACGAAACCCGCTGGATCCGGCGATGCCGCGCGCGCCAGGAGCCGCGCCACCGAACCCTCCAGCACCCGGCGGTCGCCACCCAACCTTGCTGTGGTTTCGGCGATGCGGGCCGGGCCGAGACCCGCGGCCTGGAGCCCCGGCAGCGCCCGGCGCACCCGAACCCGGGCAAAGGCGGGATCGGCGTTGGACGGATCTTCGATCCATTCCTGACCGGCACGGGAAAGGGCGGCGCGAAGATCTTTGCCTGGAAGTTCCAGAAGCGGGCGCAGCAGTCGGAAGTGAGGACGCTCCGCCAGTGCGGCCATGCCGGCCAGCCCGAAGGCGCCGCTGCCCCTGCCGAGACGCAGCAGGAAGGTCTCTGCCTGATCATCCTGGTGATGGGCCGTCAACAGATGCAGGACACCATGGGCTCGGCACCAATCCGACAACAAGCGATAGCGCGCCACGCGCGCCCGCGCCTGAAGATTGGCCCGCGTCCCATCGGCACCCTCGCGCCACACCAGCGCACGATGGCCGATCCCCTCTTTCGCCAGGGCCCTGCGCACCCAGCGCGCCTCCCGCCCCGCTTCGGGCCGGAGCCGATGATCGACCGTCAGCGCCGTAACAGCGCCGCCCCGGGCCTGCGCCCAATCCCGGGCGAGGAAGGCGAGCGCCATGCTGTCGGCCCCGCCGGAAACGGCGACGGCCAATGCAGGCGCGGGTTCGAACGGACCGAGCGCCGCCATCGCCCGATTGAAGCGGCGGACCAAGGATCCATGAGGGGGAAACACGGGCGCCACGATCACGCCCCGGCTTGGGCGGTCCCGACAGGCCTGCCTGCGCCGCAGGTCATCGCCGGCAGCGAAGGCTCTTGCGCTGACTCCGCGCACTTGACCGCACGGCGGAAGGGGCCCTCGGGTATTCCTTGAGAAGCCGGGAAAAGGTGGTGCACGCGCTCTTCTTCTTTTTGAGCGCGGCCAGGGACATGCCCAGCTTCAGGAGGTTGTCGGCCCCCTTGGCACTGCCGGGATACTTCTGATAGCCCTCGGCAAAGACCGCTGCGGCGGATCGGTAGGCGCCCCGGGCGTAATGGGTTTCGCCCAGCCAATATTGAGCATTGCCCGCGAGCTTATGCTTGGGATGGGTCTGGACGAACGCCGCCAAGGCGCGCTCGGCACCGGCGTAATCGGAGCGGAACAGAAGATCGGTCGCGTGCTTGTATTGTGCCTCCGGTGTCTTGCCGACCACAGCACGCGCGGCTTTGGCGCGCACCGGCGGCTTTGGTTGCGCCCTCGGTTGAAGCCGCTGGGGCTGGGCGGCAGCGGACCGGCGCGTCGGGGTCGCCGCGGGAGCTGTCCCCTGCGAACGGTTGAGGTCGGAACGCGAAATCGTGCCCAAGACCTGCGGTTCGAGCGGCGCCGGCGCCGCACTGCCCCGGGGTGTCACCTGCCGGATCGGAGCCTGACCGGGAACCGCGCGGGTGGGGGCGACGACGGCAAGGCCCGCACCTGACGCACCGGTGGCCGTGGGCGCCGCGCCGGCGGTATCCGAAGGCCGTGTCCCCGCGCCGGCCGGCGCATGGGCACGGCCTTCCAGGGCCTTGAGCCGAAATTCAATGTCCGAGGCCATCTTGTCCATGCGTTTGCGCACCGTGTCGATGGCGTGCTGCAGCTCCTCCATGCGTCCGGTGAACCCGCGCAACTGGGTTTCGATCTCATCCATCCGAACCTGCATGTCGGCCAACAGGTTGGGACTGGACACTGCCGCCCCTCCGGGGGACGCAGGCCGTCGCGTGCCGCCGCGATAGACCTGGCGTTGCAGGGTCGTCAGCTCACGCTGCAGGCGGTCGATCCGGTCGACCAGGCCCTGAATCTCGCTGGATCCCTGGGCGAGGACCGGAGCCGGCGCCCAGGACGGCCCCAGGCCCGCTGTCAGGGCTCCCGTCAGAACGACGCCAAGAGCCGCCGCCCGGGCCCGGCGAAGCAACGCGCCAGCCGCGTTCAGGATGGAATTGCGATTGCGGACTATCGAAGACATGGCACGAATCCTCTGCGCCATTCACGGCACAATTATGGCGACCCGGCGTGTTGCGTTCGGACTTAGAACGCCATCGCGGCGACGTTGCATTCCTGCCACAGCGCCAACGCCGCGCCCCAACTGGTCTTGGAATCACCGCACCCCGCGCCACATGGGCACGGGGCGGGCGATACCGGCTGTGCCGGCCTGAAGCCGGCGGTCGTTCAGGATCCGGGCGCGCGAACCGCGGTCACCGCCCGCCGGTTCTGGGCCCAGGCCGCATCGTTGGAGCCGGCTACGGCAGGACGTTCCTTGCCGTAGGAAATGGTGCGGATGCGGTTGGGATTGACGCCCAGAGCGACCAGGTAGTTCTTGGCCGAGTTGGCGCGGCGCTCGCCAAGCGCCAGGTTGTATTCCCGGGTACCGCGTTCGTCGCAATGTCCCTCGACGGTGACCACGACGCTGGGATACCGCTTGAGCCACGTCGCTTGACGTTCCAGGACCTGACGGGCCTGGGGCTTCAAGTTGTAACGATCGAAATCGAAGAAGACCCGGTCGCCAACATTGACAACGAAATCTTCCGCCGATCCTGCTCTTGGGCCTGGCAGCGTTCGGGAGGTCGTTCCGCCGCTGCCAGAGCCGCTGGATGTGGAGGTTCCCCCGGCGCCGCTCGTTGATGGTTTTTTATCAGGAGTGGACTCGCAAGCCGCGAGAAGCAGAAATGCGGCCAAGATACTCAAAAATCGCAGAGCCATTTTTTATTCCCCTCTATTGGCAAAGCCGGGAGTCATGCGAAGACCCAAACTACAGTTTGGATCGACAGCAAAAGTCGCTTCATTACATTAACGCGCAGTAAAAACCCGAGGCATTCATGGTTAACCGAAAATCACTATAAGACACAATGACGTAGACTGACAACCGCCGAACACCAGATGATGCGTGGGGTCATGGGATGAGGGGCGACCAGGCGGGATCGGAAGCATCGGTGGGAGTCACGACCTCGCGCTCATTGTAACCCGTGATATCGATGGAATAGAGCTTCGTCGTCCCGCCCCGGCCGCGGTCGTCCGCGGGGGTTTGGCGGAAGAACATCAGCACCCGGCCGTTGGGCGCCCAGGTCGGGCCCTCGACCAGGAAACTCTCGGTCAGCAGGCGCTCGCCGCTGCCGTCCGGCCGCATGACACCGATGAAGAACCGGCCCTTGCGCAGCTTGGTGAAGGCAATGAGATCGCCGCGCGGTGACCAGACCGGGGTCGCATAGCGGCCCTTGCCGAAGGAAATACGGCGCACGTTGGAGCCATCGCCGTTCATCACGTAGATCTGCTGCCGCCCGCCGCGGTCGGATTCGAAGGTGATTCGGCGGTTGTCGGGGGAAAAGGACGGCGACGTGTCGATCGACGGATGGGTGGTCAGCCGCCTGGACCTGCGGGTACGGAGATCCATCACGTGAATATCCGTATTGCCGTCCTTGGCCAGGGACATGATGACCTTATTGCCGTCGGGAGAGAACCGCGGCGCGAAGGTCATGCCGGGAAAGTCGCCCAGCACTTCCTGGCGGCCGCTGTCGATATTGAGCAGATAGACCCTGGGCCGGTTGCGGTAATAGGACAGATAGGTGATCTCCTGCGCCGTCGGCGAAAAACGCGGCGTCAGGACCAGATCACGGCCATCGGACAGGAAACGGTGGTTGTAGCCGTCCTGATCCATGATGGCGAGGCGCTTGATCCGGCGTTTCTTTGGCCCGGTTTCGGAGATGAACACCACCCGGGTATCGAAATAGCCGTCCTCGCCGGTGATCCGCTTGTAGATGGCATCGGCAATGATATGGGCGACGCGCCGCCAGTTGCCGGGCATGGTGTAGTAGGCGAGGCCCATCATCTGCTGCTCGGCGAATACGTCCCAAAGGCGGAACTCCAGACGCAGGCGTCCATCGGGCTGGAGCTTGGCCCGCCCCGAAACCAGCGCCTGGGCGCTGATCTGACGCCAGTCGCCGAACCGGGGCTGGACCTGCAGGGCTTCGAGGGTCTGGATGAAAGCCTTGGGATCGATCGGGCGGAACAGGCCCGAACGCTCCAGGTCCTTGCGTAACACCGCCGCCAGCTTGGACCCGATGAATTTTTCCCGTGGCGAGGCGCCAAGGAAATCGGTGATCGCCACGGGCATCGGTTCGACCTTGCCGCGGGTGATATCGATCTTGAGCTCAGCAAATGCCGGGCCGGGAAACAAGAGCCCCGCCACCACGGCGCAAGCCGCCAACCAAGCGAACAGCGGCCCTACCCTTATGTCGCCGGAGGATGCGGCTGAAGTGACTGTCGATTTCGCGGACTCAATCATGCTGGTTGGGTCATACGGGTCATCTATGGCGGAAATATGGCTCCGCCCTTGCTCAGGACCCGGTCGCCTCCTTGGGATTAAAATTCAGCACCATGACCTTGAACTGGTCGTACTTTGTAGGCGGAAACCGCAGGGGACTGCAACGGGGATTGAGCACCGCGCGCAACGCACTCTCCGCCGCCGACCGGTAGAACGGATCGCTGCCCATACGAGCCCGATCGAGAATCTCCGCCCTGGCGACCTTACCGTCGGGATTGACCCAGACGCGGATCGACACCACCAGGTTCTCGGCATTGCGGGAGCCCGCGGGGATATTCCAGCAGCCTTCGATCTGTCGGCGGATGGCGTCGATCTCGGTCATGGTTGCCTGGGCATCGAGCGGGGCCCGGCGCACCGGCGTCTTCTTCGGTTCGGGCCGAGGCGCCTCCTTGGGCGCCTCCTTCTCGGCCCGCTCCGCCCGCTCTTCCGGGGCGACATCGCGCAACACCGATTTCAGGAAATCCTCGCGCGAGGGGGGCGGGCGGCGGCGCGGCCTGGCCCGGGCGATCTGGCGCGGCGGCTTGACGGCCTTGGGCTGCTCCTCCTTCTTCGCCTTTTTCTTCTTCTTCGGTTTCTTCTTGGGCTTGATCACCGGCACTTTTTCCGCCTTCGCTTCAGCAGCCTCGGGAGGCTTCGGAGCCGGCGACGGCGGCGGCGTCTTGGCGACCGGCGGGGCGGGCGGCGGCTTTTTTTCCGGTTTCTTCTTTTCAGGCGCCTTCGGCTTGGCCGTGTCCTCGGCCTTGGTCACCTTATCGATGGTGACGACATCCACGATCAATGGCGTGTCGACCTTAGGCGCGGTGTCCCAAAGCTTGGGAAGCCCAACCAACGCCAGAACCAGCACCGACAGGTGCAGAATCACGGAGAAGATCAAGCTGCGCCGCATCCCAGCATTCCTACTTGCCCGGCTTGTTGACAGGAAGCTCTGCGATCAGGGCCACCTTGGTGAAGCCGGCGGCGTTGACGGTCCCCATCACCTCCATGATGCGGCCATAGACCACCGCCTTGTCGCCGCGAACGAAGATACGGGTGTCGAGCTTGTTCTGTGTGATGGCCCTGAGCCGCGCCACCAGGACGTCGAGGGTCATCTCGGTCTCCTGCAGGTAGACGCGGCCGGCGGAGTTGACGGTGATCACAAGGGGCTCGTCCTGTCCCTGCATCACCGAGGCCTCGGTCTTGGGCAGGTCCACGGGCACGCCGACGGTCAATAGCGGCGCCGTCACCATGAAGATGACCAGCAGCACAAGCATGACGTCGACCATCGGCGTGACGTTGATTTCGCTCATCGGGCCGCGCCGATGGCCGCCGCCGCGGCGGCCACGGGTTCCCGGTTGTGCGAGCTGACCGGCCATTCAGCTGCCCTCCTGCAACTGGCGCGAAAGAATGGCGGTGAAGTCGTTGATGAAAGCCTCCATGCGCCCGGCGTAGCGGTCGAGGTCGGAGGAGAACTTATTATAGGCGATCACCGCGGGGATCGCGGCGACCAGGCCAAGGGCGGTGGCAAACAAGGCCTCGGCGATGCCGGGTGCCACCACCGCGAGGGAGGTGTTCTTGGACAGCGCAATCGCCTGGAAGCTGTTCATGATTCCCCAGACGGTGCCGAACAGGCCGACGAAAGGCGCGGTGGAACCCACCGAAGCGAGAAAGATCATATAGCGCTCCAGCGCCCCCATTTCCCGCGACATGGTGGTCTGCATCACCCGCTCAATGCGGGTCTGCAAGGCGGCGCGGGAGGACGATCCGGTGATCAGCCCCTTGTCCATGGAGCGGCGCCACTCGCCCATGGCGGAGGCAAACAGACTCTCCATCGGGTCGTTGGGACGGCCGCCGATGCGCTGGAACAAGTCTTCCAGCGCGCCCCCCGCCCAGAACGCGTCTTCGAAATGCTCCGCCTCGCGGTCGACCCGGCGCAAGCGGCGGTATTTCTCGAAGATGATCGCCCAGCTCCAGAGCGACGCCAGCAGCAGCAGGATCATCACCAGCTTGACGACGACATCGGCCCGGAGAAACAGGGACCAGACGGAGAGATCGACTGCCGCCTGGCCGCCGAGTGACACGGCTTCTATGGCCGCTGGTTCCATGAATATGCGCCTTTCCTTTTTCGCGCCCGCGGAACCTGACCGCTGGGCCCATGTTTGTCTCTTCTTCGCCGCCCCGTCCAGGGCAATTCCCGGGCATTCGACGGGAATGCCCGCGACCGTTTTACCCTGCCGGTTGGTCGGCCAAAAGCCCGGCCACCGCCGCCGGGATCCTGGTTGCCCGGCCCTTGGCGTTGACGCAGGCAATCAGCACCTTGAGGCGAACCAATTCGTCGGCGCCGCGGCCAATGACCTGCCCCATGGCGAACTGCGCGCCGCCGTGATCGGTCACGGTGGTGCGAACCTCGAGTTCGTCGTCGAGATGGGCGGGGGCGAGGAAATCGGCCTCCACCCGGCGGACCGCGAAGACATGACCGCTGTCTGCCGCCAACGCCCGCTGGGAAATTCCGTAATCGCGCAGCCATTCGGTCCGGGCGCGCTCGGCAAATTTGAGGTAATTCGCATAATACACCACACCTCCGACGTCGGTATCCTCATAGAAGACACGAAGCCGATAGACATGGGTAGGGGCCCCTTTGGCCGCTTGCTCGGCGCCGTTCATGGGGCATCCTCTGCCTCGCCGCCGTCCAGCAGCCTGAGTTGGCGGGCGGAGGCCGGCGGCGCCAGCCCGAGATGCCGCCAACCGCCTTCGGTCAATGCCCGGCCCCGGGGCGTGCGCTGAATCAGCCCCTGCTGCAAGAGGTAGGGCTCGATGACCTCTTCCAAGGCATCACGCTGTTCGGACAAGGCCGCGGCAAGCGTTTCAACACCGACGGGACCGCCCCCGTAATGCTCGGCCATGGCGCCGAGGTAACGCCGGTCCATGGCATCAAGCCCGCCGTGATCGACCTCCAGCCGGTTGAGCGCCTGATCGGCCACCGCGGCGGTGACGGTCGCCGCTTCGGCCACGGCGGCGAAATCGCGGACCCGGCGCAACAGCCGGTTGGCGACCCGGGGCGTCCCGCGGGACCGGCGGGCAATCTCATGAGCGCCGTCCGGAGCGAGCGCCATACCCAGGATCGCGGCGCCGCGGGTCAAGATTGCCTCGAGCTCATCCACCGCATAAAAATTGAGCCTGAGCGGGATGCCGAAGCGGTCGCGGAGCGGCGTGGTGATCAGCCCGGTCCGGGTGGTTGCGCCCACCAGGGTGAAAGGCGAGAGGTCGATCCGCACGCTGCGCGCCGCCGGCCCGTCGCCGATGATGAGATCGAGCTCGAAATCCTCCATCGCCGGATAGAGGATTTCCTCAACCGCCGGCTGGAGCCGGTGAATTTCGTCAATGAAGAGCACGTCGCGCGGCTGCAGATTGGTGAGCAGCGCCGCGAGGTCGCCGGCCTTGGCGATAACGGGTCCCGAGGTCCCGTGATAGCCGACGCCGAGCTCGGTTGCGACGATGCGGGCGAGGGTGGTCTTGCCGAGACCCGGCGGGCCCGACAGCAGGACATGATCGAGCGCCTCGGCCCGGCCGCGGGCGGCGGCGATGAACACTTCGAGGTTCTCGCAAATCCTCGGCTGCCCGGTAAAGTCGGCCAGACGGTCCGGACGCAGGGGATCCTCACCCTCGTTCTCGGAAGCTGCATCGACGATGCGTTCCGGTTTGCTCTCTCCGCTGGACACGCCCTACTGCTCCTTGGACAAACGCTTCATGCGGCGGCGCCGAGACGACCGAGACCGCCCCGGATCAGGGCCTCGACCTTGGCGTCGGCGCCGAGATCACGCGACGCCTCCATCACCGCGCCGAACGCTTCTGCGCGGCCGTAACCGAGATTGACAAGGGCCGAAACCGCTTCGCCCAGCGCCGGATCGGCGCCGCCGTCGGAGCCCGCGGGCGACGTGCCGGAACCGCCGGTCTCCGCGATCTCAAGACCGCCCACCTTGTCCTTCAATTCGGTGACGATGCGCTGGGCGAGTTTCGGCCCAACCCCGGCCGCGCGGCCCAACGCCGCCTTGTCGCCGGCGGCAAGGGCGAGGGAAATCTCCTGGGGCGCCAACGCCGACAGGATGGCAAGCGCCACCCGGGCGCCGACGCCTTGAACCGTGATCAGCAGGCGGAACCAGTCCCGCTCGGCCGGGCTCGCGAAACCGTAGAGGTGGATATGATCCTCGCGCACGTGGGTCTCGATCTTGAGCGCCGCCGCCTCGCCGACCCCCGGCAGGGCCGACAGCGTCCGCGACGAACAGAACACCAGATAGCCGACACCGCCGGTCTCGATGACCGCGCCGTCCTCGCCAACCGATTCCACGATTCCCTTGAGCGAGGCGATCATCGGATCGCCTCCAGGGTTCGAGGGTGCGAGGCGATCATCGGATCGCCTCCAGGGTTCGAGTGTGCGCGGCGATCATCGGACCGCCTCCACGGCGGAGGCGAGCCGTGCACCGGTCTCGAGGAAATGGGCATGGCAGATCGCCACCGCCAGGGCATCGGCGGCATCCGCCGTTTCGATCTCGGCCTTGGGCAGCAGCGTCGATACCATCATCATGACCTGGTCCTTGGCCGCGTGACCGGTGCCGGTCACCGATTTCTTGACCAGGTTGGCGCCGTATTCGGCCACCTCCAACCCGGCGCGCGCCGGAACCAACAGCACCACACCGCGGGCGAGGCCGAGGCGCAACGTGCTCTGGGCGTTGCGGTTGACGAAGGTCTCTTCGACCGCCGCCGTCCCCGGCCCGTGGCGCTCAAGAACCTCGGCGATACCGTCATAGAGTGCGGTCAGGCGTGCCCCTATGGGATCGCCGACCCGGGGCCGTACCGTCCCGTTGGCGACGTGACGAAGCTTGCCCCGCTCCGCGTCGATCACGCCCCAACCGGTGATCCTGAGACCCGGGTCGAGGCCGATCACGCGCATCGGCGGCCCATCCTCATGGCTCCGCCGGTCACACCGGTTCGATGGGGGACGCGGACAACCAACTGCGAGGGACCATACATGGTTAACGGCACAAAGAACCTAAGTTCTGTGGATATTGACACTGTTTATACCACATGTTGTGGGATTTCACAGCGTTAGCTTCGGTTCTATGCGTTGATTGTGGCGGATGTTTGACCGCGTGTGGCGCGCGGTGCCGGGGACGGACCAGGCCGCCCCGAGCACCCGCTCAGGCGCTCAGCCTTTCCATGATGTCGTCGGAGATTTCAAGGTTGGACGCCACCGACTGCACGTCATCGGAATCCTCTAACGCCTCGATCAGGTTCATCAAGGTGCGTGCCTTGTCCTCGTCGACCTCCACCGTGTTTTGCGGCTTCCAGGTCAGGTCCGCGCTCTCGGCGGGACCGAACTTCTGCTCGAGCGCTTCGGAGACCGCGGCAAAGTCCTCCACGGCGGTGGTGATCTCGTGGCCCGAGGCGCTGGATTCCACGTCCTCGGCGCCGGCCTCGAGCGCCGCCTCGAACATCTCTTCGGCTCCGGCCGCGTCGGCGGGATAGCTGATGGCGCCGACCTTGTCGAACTGGAAGGCCACCGATCCGCTTTCGCCGAGGTTGCCGCCATGCTTGTTGAAAGTGGCGCGCACCTCGGCGGCGGTGCGGTTGCGGTTATCGGTCAGGGCGTCGACCATCAGCGCGACGCCGCCGGGCCCGTAGCCTTCGTAGGAGATCTCGTCATAGATGGTGCCGTCTTCCCCGCCCGCGCCGCGTTTGATGGCACGGTCGATGCGATCTTTCGGCATGTTGGCGGCCTTGGCCGTGGCGATCGCCGAACGCAGCGCCGCATTGAAATTGGGATCGTCCCCAACCCGCGCCGCCACGGTCAGCTCGCGGCCGATCTTGGTGAATTGCTTGGCCCGCTTCGCGTCCTGCGCGCCCTTGCGATACATGATGTTCTTGAATTTTGAATGGCCCGCCATGGCCTCGACATATCCCGGTGTCGTTTTCGATCGCGGCCCTTATACCACGGCCATCGCCGCCGAGACCAGTGGGCGACGGGCGAACAAGGCGAGGACGCAGACGCCGGCCGGCCGCGCGGCCGCGCTCTCCCCGGCGGTGAATTCCCATCGTGGTTAACCGCTGATTAAGAAATATCATCTAGGTATGAATACCTAGTTTTTATGACCTAGGCGCTTGAGGGAGTCCCCGCCAAAGCCGCCGGTATGGAGACAACCGCGATCGGGAGGTCAGGACGATGCCCCCGCTTCTCGATGAAAGGATGCAACAAGATGAAAGACGCGACCAAATACAAGGACACCGCGAAAGCCAGGCCCAAAACCGCAAGAATCGCGATCGGCCGTCTGTTCGGTAGAGCCGGGATCCGCACCAAGATCATCACCCTTCTCTTGGCGTTTGCGGTCTTGCCGGTGCTATCGGTTTACGGCTTCCTGAAGTTTGAGGAATCGGCAGTCAAGCAGAGCCTGTCCAAGGAAGCGGCCGCCGTGGCCCACGAGCTTAATCAGCTGGTCGAGCGCAACCTGTTCGAGCGCTACGGCGACGTCCAGGCCTTCGCCCAGAACGGCGCCGCGGTCGATCCCCGCAATTGGGGCAACCGTTCGGCGGCCTCTCCCCTGATCCGCGCCATGAACGGCTACACCACCGGCTACGGCATCTACAAGCTGATGATGCTGGTCTCCCCGGAAGGCCGGGTGCTCGCCGCCAACACGGTGTCGGCCGACGGCCAGGCGATCGCCACCGGCCGGCTCTATGACCTCAGCTTCAAGGCGGCCCCGTGGTTCACCCGGGCGCTGGCCGGCCAGTTCCTGAAAGGCACCAAAGGCCTGGACGGCACCGTCGTGCTCGACCCCTACCGCGAGCCGCTGGTCGCCCAGATCTACGGCGGCGACGGGTTCGTCATCCCCTTCAGCACGCCGGTCAAGGACAATGCCGGCAAGACCGTCGCCGTGTGGGTCAACTTCGCCGATTTCGGCCTGGTCGAGGAAATCTACGGCTCGGTCTACAAATCCCTCAAGAAAGAAGGCTTCGTCAATGCCGAGCTGACCCTGCTCGACAAGGCCGGCCGCGTCATCGTCGACATGGACCCCACCGCCCAGGGGCTCAAGGACCCCGGCGACTACAAGCGGAACTTCGCGGTCATCCAGAACCTCAACCTCGCCACCGCCGGCGTCGCGGCGGCCAAGGCCGCGGTCCACGGCAAGCCCGGCGACGCCAAGGTCGTGGTGTCGACCCATGCCCGCAAGAAGATCGACCAGGTGGCCGGCGTCGAGCGCAGCGCCGGCGCCCTGGGCTATCCCGGCCTGGGCTGGTCCGCGATGGTGCGCATCCCGACCGGTGAGGTGTTCGCGATCTGGTATGAGCTCCTGACCGGCACCATCGTCTTCATGCTGGTGACGCTGGCGATCGCCGTCGGCCTGGGCGCCATGATCGGCATCTTCGCGGCGCGGCCCCTGACGGCCGCGGCGGACGCGCTGCAGCGCCTCACCGACGGCGATACCGATATCGAGAACGCCTATGCCGGGCGCGGCGACGAGATCGGCGATCTGTGGCACAGCTTGGACACCCTCAAGGGTGCCGTCGCCGAGAACTTCAAGATCAAGCAGATGGTCGACAAGATGCCGATCAACGTGATGACCTGCAATCCCGAGGATTTCACCATCAACTATGTCAACGAAACCTCGCTGCAGACCTTGAAGACGGTGGAACACCTCCTGCCGTGCCGGGCCGAGTAACTGCTGGGCCAATGTATCGACATTTTCCACAAGACGCCCGAGCATCAGCGCCACATCCTTTCGGATCCGGCAAACCTGCCGCACAACGCCAAGATCAAACTGGGCGACGAGACCCTCGAACTCCGGGTCTCAGCCGTGCGCGACAAGGACGGCGGCTATATCGGCCCGATGGTGACCTGGGCGGTCGTCACCGAGCAGGTGAAACTGGCCGACGATTTCGAGCTCAACGTCAAATCCGTTGTCGACGCGGTGTCGGCTTCTGCCACGGAGATGCAGGCCACCGCCCAGGGCATGTCGTCCACGGCGGAGGAAACCAACCGCCAATCCAGCGCCGTCGCCGCGGCATCGGAGGAGGCCACCAGCAATGTTCAAACGGTGGCTTCGGCGGCCGAGCAGCTTTCCTCCTCGGTGGCGGAGATCGGCGGCCAGGTGGAGCAGTCCACGCGGATCGCCGAGAACGCGGTGCACCAGGCGGGAGAGACCAACTCCCAGATCCAAGAGCTGGCCGAGGCCGCCCAGAAGATCGACGAGGTGGTCAAGCTGATCAGCGACATCGCCGGTCAGACCAACCTGCTGGCGCTGAACGCCACCATCGAGGCGGCGCGGGCCGGCGATGCCGGCAAGGGCTTCGCGGTGGTGGCGTCCGAGGTCAAGAGCCTGGCCAACCAGACGGCCAAGGCGACCGAGGAGATCGCCTCGCAGATCTCCGCGGTGCAGAGTGCCACCACCAACGCGGTGTCGGCCATCGACGCCATTTCCAAGGTGATCGGCGAGATCAACGAGATCTCCACCGCCGTCGCCTCGGCGGTGGAGGAACAGGGCGCCGCCACCCAGGAGATCGCCCGCAACGTGCAGGAGGCAGCCGCAGGCACCCAGGAGGTGTCTCAGAACATCACCGGCGTGACCCAGGCCGCATCGGAAACCGGGGCGTCGGCCAGCGAAGTGCTGGAAGCGGCCGGCGAGCTGTCCAAGCAATCCGAGAGCCTCGCCAACCAGGTCGATAACTTCCTTGCCCAGGTCCGGACGATGTAACCCCAGATCGTCGTCCGGGCCCCATGGAGGCGGCGCGCCCCGAAGCGCCGCCTCCGACTTTTCTTGAGCGGCCCCAAGGGCCGACGGCGGCGCGCCCCGAAGCGCCGCCTCCGACTTTTCTTGAGCGGCCCCGAGGGCCGACGGCGGCGCGCCCCGAAGCGCCGCCTCCGACTTTTCTTGATCGGCCCCGAGGGCCGACGGCGGCGCGCCCCGAAGCGCCGCCTCCGACTTTTTCTTGAGCGGCCCCGAGGGCCGACGGCGGCGCGCCGAAAGCGCTGCCTCCAGCTTTTTCCTAAGAAACGGCTCAGATAGGGCGCCCGGTTTCCTGCAGCACGCCGCCGATCCGGACCGGCGCGATGCGCCGCGCCAATCCCGTCGCATCGTCGGTCTCGACGAACACCGCCGCCAGCGTGCCGACGCCGTTGGCGGGCGACAACCGTTCGCGGCGCATGCGGGTGACGAAGCGGGCGATGGCTTCTTCCTTTTCCATGCCGATCACCGAGTCGTAGTCGCCGCACATGCCGGCATCGGTCTGATAGGCGGTGCCCTGGTTTAGGATACGGCCGTCGGCGGTGGGGACGTGGGAATGGCTGCCCACCACCATCGAGACCCGTCCGTCCAGCATCTGCGCCATGGCGGTCTTCTCGCTGGTCGCCTCGCCGTGAACGTCGACGATGACGGCATCGATGGTCTCGCCCAAGCGGTGATCGGCCAGGGCCTCTTCCACCAGGCGGAAGGGGTCGTCCAAGGCCTCCATGAACAGCCGCAGCATCACCTGGATGACCAGGACCTCCTTGCCCGTTCCGGTGCGCGCCACGACGGCGCCGCGGCCCGGTGTTCCCGGCGGATAGTTGGCGGGCCGGAGCACCCGCGTGTCGGCCTCCATATGGGGAATGATCTCGCGCTGGTCGAAGGCATGGTTGCCGGTGGTGATGATATCGACCCCGGCGTCGTGAAGCTGGGCGCAGATCTTGGCGGTCAGGCCGAAACCGGCGGCGGCGTTTTCCCCATTGGCGACAACGAAATCGAGCGCGAGCTCCTGGCGCAGGCCCGGCAGGTGATCGCAAACCGCCCGCCGCCCGGGGCGGCCGACGATATCCCCGCAAAACAACAATTTCATGATTGATACGGCCTTCCCACCCCAAGCCCCGATCAGGAATCGGGTGCGCCGAAGCGGCGGCAGCCCAGCTCCGTCACAACCCAGTCGAGATGTTCATCATGGTCGGCGGCGGGCAGGCTGTCCACCTCCTGGTCCGCATAGGCCACGCCGATCGCCTCGACCCCGGTCCGCGCCCGCATCGCGGCCAAGGTGCTGTCGTAGAAACCGCCGCCGTAGCCGAGCCGGCGCCCGGACCCGTCAAACGCCAGAAGGGGCAACAGGAGAACCCGGGGCGCGATCGCCTCGCCGTCGGCGGCTGGCTCCGGGATGGCACCGAACCCGGGCGCGAGGGGGTCGCCCGGCCGCCATCGCAGGAACCTGAGCGGCGCGCCTCGGCGGATCACCCGGGGCAATGCGACGCGGTGGCCGCGCGCATCCAGCGCCGTCATCAACGGGCAGACGTCTGCCTCTTCGGCGATCGGCCAATAACCCGCGATATCCACGCTCGGCGGATGAGAGAACCGGGCGAAGAAGTTGGCGGCAAGGATCGGGCCGATACGGGCACCGAACCGGTCATGGGCGGCACGCCGTGCGGCGCGCGCCCGGTCTCTCAGCTCTCGCTTGGGATCTGGATCCTGGGCCGGCACCGGGCCGCCATCCTCCGGGGCTAGAGGTGTCAAGGAAACCGGCCGGCCCATGAGGGCCGGAGGCGAACGGAGCCGCCCGGCCGTCGGTCTTTCTTATTCACTAAGGCCCTCAGTCTAAGGTGGGCGCCGTGTACCGGAACCACGGCTCCGGCAGGGACAGCTCCCGAGGGCTTTGATGTTGGCCCCAGGAATACAGTGACCTAACGCGCAAGGCAGCGTCCGTTCGAGATGAAATTAGGCGCGTTCCAGGCCGGCGGCAATATTATCTATGCGCTCGGCCAGCAAGGTGATGCTCTTGGCAGCCTCCCCATCGTCGGCAGAAGCGCCGTTTTCCGCGCCTCCGCGGATCTTTTCGAGCTTGCCGTAGGTATCGGATAATTCGTCGGCGATCAGCAGCGCGGCCATCACCAAGAGCCGCGAATCCCCGACCTGGCCCATCCGCGTCACCAACTCGGCGAGCTTCTCGTCCACATAGCGCCCCAGGCGCTGGACATGCTCCTCCTCGCCATCATCGCAGGCGATGTCGTAATTGCGTCCATTGACCTGAATACTGATCTGACCCATGACTAACCAATCCCGCTTTTCCCACCGACCCGTCAAGCGTCGTGGGCTGTGTCTTCTTCCAGGGTTGCGCGCAGCCGGGAGATTATGGTGTCGATGCGCCCGGAGACCACGTCGGTCGCCTCACGCAGATTGCGGTATTCCGACCGCGCCTGTTCGAGCGCCTCGCCCAGCGCGGCACCATCGTCGGCCGTGGGCTGCGTCGCGAGCACGCTCTCAAGCCTCGCCACTGCTTTTTCCAATTGCTCTCGCGCCGACGCCAGATCGTCCATGGATTCCCTCTCCCGGGCCCGGTAGCCCCATTCTCGCAACCGCCCGCGGGACCCCCCAAGTCCCTTGCCCACAGACGTTGGGCAGATTAAGACGCGGCGCCATCAAGCGTCAACACTCCCCGGCCCGAAAAGCCCCCACCTTGTAAGATTCTTCGCCCACGCCTAACGTGGTCCCGCCGCCCCGCGGAGAAGTCCATGCAAGAACTGCCGACCTTCATCATCCATAACCTGGGCCACGCCCGCGCCGCCCTCTCCGCCGCGGCGCGGTCGGGGGTAAAAGTGCGGCTGCAAAGTTCAGCCGGTGCCGCCGGCTTCGCGGGCGCCGCCTGGTTCGCGGAAGTGGTGGCCTTGGCCCGCGCCGCCCAGCCCGACGCCGTCTTTGAAGCGGTGCTCGACTGCGGACGTGAAGCAGGCTTGGCGCTGGCCGCCATCCGCACCGGCATCGAGGCCATTCGCCTGACCGCGCCCGCCAAGACCCGCGCCCGCATTGAAACCATCGCCGCCGCAGCCGGCTGCCGCCTGGTGACCGGGCGGCGCGGACCGGCGCTGGACCTGCTGGACGCGCCTGATCCCGAACGGTCGGCGGTGCTTTGGCTGGCGGAGCGGCGGAAGTCGCGCTGAAACGGCCGGCCGGGGGCCTGGACCGGGGGCCTGGACCGGCGGCCTGGAATGGTCGGATTTATGCCTTTATCGGGCCGCCAGACGGTTCCATTTGGCGAGCCCATGATCTAGGTTATCGGGGAACCACATCGGAGTGCGGGGCGCCCGGCCGGGAGGACCAGCCGGGGCCCCCGAGCAGGGAGATTCGACAGGCAATGAAGATCAGCCAACGGGTCAAGAAGATCCTCAGTAACTACGAAAGCGACAACCCCGGGACCAAGGGAAACCTGGCCCGCATCCTGATGCACGGCAAGCTGGGCGGCAGCGGCAAGCTGGTCATCCTGCCGGTCGACCAGGGGTTCGAACACGGCCCGGCGCGCTCTTTTGCGCCCAATCCGCCGGCCTACGACCCCCACTATCATTTCCAGCTCGCCGTCGATGCCGGACTTTCGGCCTACGCGGCGCCGCTGGGCATGATCGAGGCCGGCGCCGACACCTTCGCCGGCGCCGTCCCGACCATCCTCAAGGTCAACAGCTCAAACTCGCTGGCGCGTTTCACGGATAACGCCGATCAGGCGGTCACCGCTTCGGTCAGCGACGCGCTGAGGCTGGGCTGCGCCGCCATCGGCCTGACCATCTATCCCGGATCGGACGCGGCTTTCGACATGATCGAGGAAGCCCGGGAATTGGCCGAGGAGGCCAAGGCGGTCGGCCTCGCGGTGGTGATCTGGTCCTACCCGCGCGGCGGCAACCTGTCGAAGGCGGGCGAGACCGCGATCGACATCTCCGCCTATGCCGCCCAGATGGCGGCCCTGATCGGCGCCCATATCATCAAGGTCAAGCCGCCGACCGAGGCGCTGGAGCTGGAAGCGGCGAAGAAGGTCTACGAGGACCGCAATATCCCCCGCGCGACCCTGGCCGAGCGCATCGCCCATGTCGTGCAATCGGCCTTCGACGGCCGGCGCCTGGTGGTGTTCTCAGGCGGCGAAGCCAAGGATCTCGACGGCATCCTGGCCGAGGTGCGCGGCATTCGCGACGGCGGCGGCACCGGCTCCATCATCGGCCGCAACACCTTCCAGCGGCCCCGGGACGAAGCCATTGCCATGCTCAACACCATCATCGACATTTACAAGGGCAAGGGCTAAGGGCGGCGGGCAGCCCGCCCCCAAGCCCGCTCATCCAAGATAGGGAGACAAGCTATGGGACTGTTGGTCAAACGCGTCGATCATCTGAACGTCCAGGTCCCGCCGGAGAAGGAAGAGGAAGGTATCCGCTTCTATGGCGAGGTGCTGGGCCTGAAACGCCTGCAAAAGCCCGACAGCCTGGGCCCGGCGGGGGCGCATTTCTGCATCTCGGAAGATCCCTGGTACGAACTGCACCTGGGCGTCGCCCGGGGCGTCACCCAGGCCGACGTCAACAAGAACTTGCGCAATCATTTAGGCTTCCAGGTCGATGACCTGGCCGCGGCGCGCGAACGCTTTGCCGCCGAGGGGATCGAAGTGGAAGAGGCGACCGCGGCCTATTCCAAGGACCGGGATTTTCATCAGGAGCGGTTCTTCGTATTCGATCCCGGCGGAAACCGGCTGGAGATCATGGAACCGCGCCGGGAATACGCCAGCGTCGAGCATTGAGCCGCCGGGCGCCTGACGCGCAGCAGGAGAACGGACCCGCGATGACCGAGCCCTGCCGGCTCTACCTGATCACGCCGGAGCGCCTGGATCCGGAAAGCTTCGCCGACACCCTGGCCGAGGCGCTGGATGCCGGGGATGTCGCCTGCGTGCAACTGCGGCTCAAGGACGTCGACGACGACACCATCCGCGCCGCGGCGGAGCGGCTGGCGCCGGTGGCCCAAACCCGGGACGTCGCCTTCCTGATGAACGACCGGCCCGACCTGGCCGCCGAGACCGGCTGCGACGGGGTCCATGTCGGCCAGCAGGACAGCACCTATGAGACGGCCCGCGCCGCACTCGGCGCGGATGCCATCGTCGGCGTCACCTGCCACGATTCGCGCCACCTCGCCATGATCGCCGCCGAGGCCGGCGCCGACTACGTCGCCTTCGGCGCCTTCTTCCCGACCGCCAGTAAGGACGCCATCGGTCATCCGGATCCCGAAATCCTCGCCTGGTGGTCGGAACTGATGACCGTTCCTTGCGTCGCCATCGGCGGCATAACGCCCACCAACTGTGCTCCCCTGGTGCAGGCCGGCGCCGATTTCCTGGCGGTCCTCGGGGCGGTGTGGGGCTGCGCCGACGGCCCGGGCGCCGCGGTCCGCGCCTTCAACACGGCGATCGCCGACGCGCGGGCCACGGCCGCTTGAATCCGCGGGCTCGCGCGCGATCCCGCGTTGCGCGGGGTCGGCGAACCTGATAGCTTCCGCCCGCCTCCGGCCCTGGCGTGCCCGGGCGGGGCGCAAATCCGCAAGCCATTCATCCAGGCCCATTCAACCAGGGTGCAAATCATGAAAGTCAACGGCAACTCCATCCGCCCCGGCAACGTCATCGAACACAAGGACCGTCTCTGGGTGGCGGTCAAGATTCAGCATACCCAGCCCGGCAAGGGCGGCGCCTACCTGCAGGTCGAGCTGAAGGACATCCGTGACGGCACCAAGCTCAACGAGCGCTTCCGGTCGTCGGAAACCGTCGAGCGCGTGCGCCTCGACCAGAAGGAGTACCAGTACCTCTACGCCGAGGACACCGGCTACACCTTCATGGATACGGAGACCTACGAGCAGATCACCCTGGGCAAGGACCTGGTCAGCGACGAACAGGCTGTCTACCTCCAGGACGGCATGATGGTGACGGTCGAAAGCTACGAAGGCGAGCCGCTCTCCATCACATTGCCGGAACACGTCACCATGGCCGTGGTCGAGGCCGATCCCGTGGTCAAGGGACAGACCGCGGCATCCTCCTACAAGCCGGCGCAGATGGACAACGGAACCCGGGTCATGGTGCCGCCCCATATCGAGACCGGGATGCGCATCGTCGTCGCCACCGTCGACGGCACCTATGTCGAACGGGCCAAGGACTGAGCCCCGCCCATGGCCGCCAAATCCCCCCTCATCAACGTCATGGAGCGGGCCGCGCGCAAGGCGGGGCGGGGGTTGGTCCGGGATTTCGGCGAGGTCGAGCAGCTTCAGGTTTCGCCCAAGGGCCCCGGTGATTTCGTCTCCAGCGCCGATCTCAAGGCGGAAACGGTCCTCAAGGAAGAACTCGGCCGCGCGCGCCCCGATTTCGGTTTCCTGATGGAGGAAAGCGGCGAAACGCCCGGCCGGGACGACACCCAGCGCTGGATCGTCGACCCGCTGGACGGCACCGTCAACTTCCTTCACGGAATCCCCCACTTCTGCATCTCGATCGCCGTGGAGCAGATCAGCCACAGTGCCGGACGCGCCCGGCGCGACGTCATTGCCGGCCTGGTCTACAACCCGCTGACCGACGAATCCTACTGGGCCGACAAGAACCAGGGCGCCTATCTCAACGACCGGCGCATGCGGGTCTCCGGCCGTCGCCGGCTGGAGGAGGCGCTGATCTCCATCGGCCTGCCCGGTCTTGGTGTCGACGATCACGAGGCGGCGCTGGCCCGCATCGCGGCCCTGATGGCCAAGGCCGGCGGCGTCCGCCGCTTCGGCTGCGCCGCGCTCGACCTCGCCTTCGTTGCCGCCGGCCGCTATGAGGGATATTGGCAGGAAAACCTTGGCCCCTGGGACCTTGCTGCGGGGCTTATTCTTGTGCGTGAGGCGGGCGGCTTCGTCTGCGAACTGGGCGGCGGTGACGACGTCCTGGGCTCCGGCTCGGTGATCGCGGGCAACGATCCGATCCATAGCGCGTTACGCGCCATCCTCGAAGCGGAGGAATACGCCGCGACCTGACCCGCGGCCCCTCCCGCAAGGCGGTTGTTTGCCAAGGCCACCATGGTCTATTGTGGAATTTGAATAACTTGCGCGGGACGGATCGGCCGCCGCCCGCGATATTTGGTATGAGGGAGACGTCAGGTCATGACCTTGTCCGCAGTTCCGCCACGGCGCCGTTTCGCCCTGCTCCTGGGGGCGGTTGCGGGCGCGCTGCTTGCGCCGTGGTACGCCGGCCCCGCCCAGGCCCAAGACCGCACGGTTGTGATCGGCAGTCCCAGCGCCACCCCGGTCACCGTGGATCTTTCCGTGCTCGATGCGGGTGGCGGTGTCCGCGGGACCGGCACCTATGGCAACCTCCTGTTCCCCGGCAGCCGTTACAAGCCCGGCCAGCGGGTGATCCTCAATCCGCCGGGCACGGTGGCCAATCGCCCGGTCCTGCGGCGACCGGGACGGACGCGTCCACCGCGCCGCGCGCTCGCCC
>JAHEKA010000179.1 GCA_024638585.1 Rhodospirillales bacterium | reverse complement strand
GAGCAGCGCGAGCAGGAAGCGGCCTTCCGGGTCTATAACGACTGGATCGCCGATTTCTGCAATTACGCACCGAATAAACTTTACGCCGTTCCCTGTCTCGCGGTTTACGACATCGACCACGCGATCAAGGAAATGCACCGCTGCGCCGACATGGGTCTCATGGGCGGCCTGGTGTGGCAGGTGCCCCATCCCGACCTGCCGCTGACCTCGGACCATTACGAGAAGCTATGGGCGGCCGCGGCCGAACTTGGCCAACCGCTGCACTTCCACATCCTGACCGGCTTCAACTACTTCCGCTTCAAACGCGAAGGGCTGGAAAAGGTCCGCGGCTCGGTCAACACGAAGACCCATGAGATCGTCAACACGGTGTACGACATCGTCTTCTCCGGGGTGTTCGAGCGTCATCCCAAGCTGAAGGTCGCCATCGTCGAGGGTGAGATCGGCTGGGCGCCGTTTATCATCCAGCAGTGGGACTACTATTACAGGCGCAACACCAAGCCGGGCCATCCCAACACCGACTTCATGATCAGTCGGCTGCCCAGCGAGATCGTCAACGAGCACATGTGGTTTACCTTCATGGACGATTTCGTCGGCGGCCAGGCACTGCAATATTGGGGCGAGGACCGCTGCATGTGGTCGAGCGACTACCCGCACCCGAACATGACCTGGCCGAACAGCCGGGCGTTCATCGCCCGCCAGATCGGCAATCTCGATCCCGAGAAGCAGAAGAAGGTGTTGAGCCAGAACTGCATCGACCTGTACGGGCTCGATATCAAGGCTTAGATCCGGGTCGCGGATTACATGACACCGGCCGGCCCTCAAGGGGCCGGCCTCGTCACTTGAGAACCAGAGGAAACGAACACATAAAGGAGGGCAAAATGCCTGATGGATTAGATACCGGCCGCCTGGAAAACGAAACCGAGGAAATGCGCGCGAAGCGCGAGGCCGTCGTCGCGGCCAGTCCGGAGCCCCAATTCTTCAAGTTGCGCGGCGAACTGGTCAGCCAAGGCCGCACCGGCGAGACCGTTGCCGATACCGGCAACATGTGGGTGAACCTGAAGATCTACGCCGGCGGCGGGGAAAATGGCCTGCACAACCACACCGCCCAGGATCATTTCCATTTGGTGCTTTCGGGCAGCGCCCGGTTCTTCGGTCCGCGCGGCGAATCCAAGGATTGCGGCCAGTACGAGGGCATCATGCTGCCCGCCGGCTGCTTCTACCGCTTCTACGCCACCAGCGAAGAGCCGCTGGTACTGCTCCGGGTCGGCGCCTGGGTGAAGGACAGGTCCGAGGAACAGCGCCTCAATGTCTACGGCGACCCGCTCCCCAATGGGAGCAAGGCCAACGGCAGTGTCGAGGTGGTCACGCGGCCCGGCGAATACTGGGGTGCCGCGGAATAGCCCGCGACGAGAATCTTTTTACGCTTCAGCCGCCGCCGGTTCCGCCGGCGGCGGTTTTTTCTTTTGGGCTCGGTGGGTTTGCAGCCATTGGTGATTACGCCGGTCTTCAATCGATGCCGAGCTGCTTTCGGATGGCGGAGACGCGGGCGTCCTTTCCTTCGAAGAAGAAGGCGGATTGAAAGGCGGGGCGCTCACGGAATCGCGCCATCCAGTCGGCGACGTGGCCGTAGGATCCATCGCCCAGGATATCGGGCTTGAGGTCGATGATGCGCTCGACGAAAGGCACCACGGCAATATCGGCCAAGGTGTAGGCCTCGCCCATCAACCAAGGCCCGCCGGCCTCCGCCAGCACCGCATCCATCTTGGAAAACGTCAGGTGCATTTCGTCATAGGCCGCTTCGAACTCGGCCTCGGTGAAGCCCTCACGCGCCGTTGCCCGCCACCGCGCCCGGCGCTCCGCCGTCGGGATGGGGGCGAGGCGGTTGGCCAGTTCTTCATCGGAGAAGGCAATCGCGATGGGCCGGCTCAACCGATCCCAGGTCGGAACATAGACGGCCTTATAGGCATGCTCGTCAGACCATTTCGTCCATACCCGCATGCACGCACGATCGTATGGATCGGCGGGTTGGAGCGGCGGGTCCGGCCAGACCTCGTCGATATATTCGATGATCAGGGTCGATTCGACGACCGCCCGCCCGTCGTGAACCAGGGTCGGCACCACCCCGTTGGGATTGACCGCAAGGTATTCCGGACTGTGCTGCTCGAAGGCCTGGAGGTTGAGAAGACGGCTTTCGAACTCGAGACCCTTCTCGAACAGGGCCAGTCGCACTTTTTTGGAGCAGGTCGACGCCAGGCCATGATAGAGCGTGATCATCGCGAATCCCGCGCGGCCGGGTTGGTTGTTGCAGGACCTGGGGAAGGCATGGACCCTTGCTCCTTGGATGGCATATTTCAAGATTCGCACGATTGGGGCTATGATGCCTGCGCGGCACCGGCAGGACAACCGGCATGGTTGCCCAGGTCCGGGGACGGCCGCCGCAGATCGAGGAGAAATAGGATGAGCGTTTCCAGCGACAGCGAACACCAGATCGCCACAGCCGCGGCGAAACTCTGCGAACACCAGCTGACTCCGGAGATCCGATTTCAGATCAGCCTTATGACGATTTTGGCGACGAGCATCATGACCACCGTCGCCACCTGCCTGATCCTCCTTGTCACCTGGCAGTTTTCACTTGCGTTGCTCAGCGCCATCTGGCTCTGGGCGGCGGGCTTGACGGCGATCTTTTATTTTAACGAACTGCCCCGAATCCTTGGATTCGGCGCGGTGACCGGCGCCTTCGAAGACAGCCACCAACGGTTCATGGAAGGCCCCCTCACCCGGTTAACCAAGGACTTGCGCTACCGGCCCAAGAACACGGAATAAGCTCCGGGCGTATCCGCTCCCGGCGGGGAGGTCGGCGGAAGACGCCATGCTGCTGCCGATCTTTGATCAGAATCCGATCGTCCATATCCGCTTTCAGGCGATCACATTCCTGATCATTGCCGGCTGCATCGGCATTTTCGTATGGGAGGCGACACTACCGCCAACAACCGAAGCGGAGCTGCGTTTCTACCGTCTGGCCTTCGTCCCCGCCCGGCTGTTCGGTACCGCCGACGGCACGGTCGCCCCGGATCTGGTCTGGGGGCTGGGGTCGATCGCCAGCTCGATGTTCCTGCATGCCGGATTCTGGCACCTGCTCGGCAACATGGTGTTCCTCTGGGTCTACGGGGACAACATCGAAGACGCGACCGGTCACTTCAGGTTCATCATCTTCTATCTGCTGTGCGGCATAGCTGCGGCCATGGCACAGGCGGCGGCGGACATGCACACCGCGATCCCGATGGTCGGTGCATCGGGCGCCATATCGGGGGTGCTTGGCGCCTATCTGATCCTGCATCCGCGGGCCCGCATCCTGGTGATGACCTTCTTCTTCCTGACATTCCACGTCCGCGCCATGTGGCTGATCGGATTCTGGATCGCCTACCAGGTCGTCCTGGGCGTCCTGGATGACGGCAAGGCCGGTGTCGCCTGGTGGGCCCATGTCGGTGGGTTCGTGGCGGGTGCGGCGCTTATTCCCGTGTTCAAGCGGCGCGGCGTGCCGTTGTTCGACGGCCGCCCCCGCCCCCCCAGCCGCCGGATAAGGTCTTTCATCCCCCGGATTCCCCCCCGCCGACGCCGCTGAGGGGCCCTGGGCCACGGGCGGTCCCGGCGCATGGAGATTGGCAGGGTGGCGCGGCTGTGCCACCATAACCTCAAGATCCACAGCGAGAGAGCATCATGGGCATCGCCGAAACAATCGCCCTTTCCATGGGCGTGGCCTGGGGCAGCGGCATCAACCTCTACGCCGCCATCTTCACTTTGGGTTTTTTGCACAATACAGAGAACATCGTCCTGCCGCCGGAGCTGGTGGTGCTCGGCGATCCCCTGGTCATGCTGGCCGCCGGCGTGATGTTCTGCGTTGAGTTCTTCGCCGACAAGATTCCCGGCGTCGACACGATGTGGGACACGGTGCATTCCTTCATCCGCATTCCGGCCGGTGCCGTGCTCGCGGCCGGCGCGGTGGGAGAGCTCGGCATCGCCGCCGAACTCGCCGCGGCGCTCATTGGCGGATCGCTCGCCGCAACCACCCATGCGACGAAGGCCGGCACCCGGGCCATAGTCAACACCTCACCGGAACCGTTTTCCAATTGGACGCTTTCGATCGGCGAGGACATCGCCGTGATCGCCGGGATATGGACGGCGCTAAATCACCCCTGGGTGTTCCTGACCCTTCTGGTCCTGTTCATCCTGCTGATGATCTGGCTGCTGCCCAAGCTGTGGCGGGGCATCAAACGCGTCTTCCGCTGGTTGTTCCGATCCTCGGCCGAAGAAGACCAACCAGCCGCCCAGCCACCACCGGCGGCCCAGCCGGCACCGGCTCAACCGCCGCCACCGGACCCACAGGCGCAACAACCGCCGGCACAACAGCCGCCGGCGCCGGATCCGGCCCCGCCACCCGCGGGAGACAAGCCGCCGGATTCCGGGCGCACCCAGTAGCCGAAGCGGCCACGATTGGCGGAGACCTCGCCAAGAATCCGGCGCGCCGACCGTCCGGAAGGCGGACCGTCACCCATCCTGTTCGGCTGGGATATTGGGCACTCGGCAAATTCGACCGATTCCCGGGAGGCCCGGCTCAGGGCCAGGACCAGGTCCAGTCGATCATTCGGATCGCGACGTCGGGCAACGGCACGGCGTTGATGACATAGTCGGTGGAAAGCGTCAGCAACACGCCGCCCAGGACAGAAACGAAAATGGCAGCCAGCAGGCGCGGTTCGAACACTTCGTAATTGCGGTTGATCAGCCAGTTGAAAACCACTTTCAGCAGCGATGCCGCGCGCTGGACCGGCGCCACAACAGTGATCGGCGCCACCGCCAGGGCCATGTAGCGGAACATGTGAGACAAGGCGACGAACAGCGCCGAGACCAGGAACCACTTGGTCGATGTCCTGTCGATGGCCCGCACATGTCGGAACTGGCCCGGCTTGAGAAAGGTCAGCGCGATCACCAAAGTCGCTGCCAAGTAGGATACCAGCCCGCCGGCAAGTGCCGGTCCCAGGCCCGCGTCCTCCAGTGCCATGCGGATCAATAAAGGGCTCAATCCATAGCCGGTAATCGACAGCAGGATAAAGGTATAGCCTTCCGCATAGTTGGGCGTGAACACTTCGGCATCGGGTTCGGGCTTGGCCCTGGCCGCGATGGCGGCTGCGCCGACGCTCTTGGGTGCGGCGGGCGGGGCCGCGGCGGTGCCCCGCTTCGGCTTGCGCGGCTTGATGGCGAGCGCGCCGCCCGCCAGGATCAGACCGATGCCGAGAATTTTGAGCGGCGTCAGGACCTCACCCAGGAAGACGATGGCCAACGCGAGCTTGAGCGGAAAATCAAGCGCCCGGAGCGGCATCCCCGCAGTCGCACCCATCGCTTTGGTTGCCCGGTAGTTGCAGTACCGACCCCATACGAAATGGAGAATACCGGCGAGCGACAGCAGCAATACGACATAGGCCGAGAACCCGCTGACGGCAGCGAGAGAACCACTCAGTAAGGCCGCCAGGAAAAACAGCGGCACGCCGATCGGCACGGTGATGGCCATGCCCTGGGACACGCTGGCCTTGAGCACACCGCGCCGAACGGTGGCGCCGTTGAGGGCGAATGCGGCCGATGACAGGACCGCGAG
>JAHEKA010000178.1 GCA_024638585.1 Rhodospirillales bacterium | reverse complement strand
CAGGGCACCGCCGATGCGGCGCACGGTCTCCTTCAGGGCATCGGCTGGATAAGGCTCCGGCGTGCCGAACCCCCAGACCGGCGCGGGCCAAGCCGCGTCGCTCACATGCCGCGCCACCACGTGGACGTGAAGCTGAGGCACGATATTGCCGATGGCGCCGACATTGATCTTGTCCGGCGTAAAGAGCTCTTGCAGGGCCGCACCGGTGCGGGAAATTTCCTCTACCAGGACCGCCTGGTCGCCCTCGCCCAGGTCATGGATTTCGCGTGCGCCGGTGCGCGCCGGCACCAGGAGCACCCAGGGAAAGCGCCGGTCGTTCATCAACAGAAGCCTGCTCAACCCAAGGCGGCGGATCGGTGCGGTATCGGCGGCGAGCCTGGGATGCAGTTCGAAATCCGGGTCTTGCTTCTGTTGCGTCACGGCCGCATCCCGGCGGCCGCCGTCCGCTTTGCCACAACCCGGGCGTCTGATAGCCTCGGCGCCGATCGACAAAACCAATAAGGGAACATCCGATGTTTCACGCCGATCACGGCTTGCTCCAGGTTCTGGCCCATCTGTTCATCGCGACGCTTTACGTCATCGTCGGCATCCGCAATGCGCGGAATTGGACAGGTGTGATCAAGCGCATGACGGATTTGGGCGTGCCGCTGCCGCGGCTTGCCTTTCCCGCGGCCCTGGCCGTTCAGTTTACCGGCGCCATCCTGGTGGCGGCCGACTTCCGTGCCGATCTCGGCGCCATCCTCCTGATCGTTTTCACCGTGACCGTGACGGGTTTCTATCACCGCTACTGGACCTATGAGGACGCCCGCGCGCGCTAGAACCATTTTCAGTTCCTGTTCAACAACCTGGCGGTGGTCGGCGGCCTGCTGCTGCTGATCTGACGTATCAGCCCCCGGTCTTGGCGTCCCGCATCAGACGCCAGATCCGCTCCGGCGTCGCCGGCATCGGCAGATCCCGCACACCATAATCCTTCAACGCGTCGGCCAGGGCGCTGGCGATGGCGGGCAGGGCACCGACATTACCGGCCTCCCCCGCCCCCTTGACGCCGAGCGGGTTGGTCGCGGTCGGCACCGCATTGGAAGCAACATGCATGTCGCTGAAATCCGCCGCGCGGGGCATGGCGTAATCCATGAAGGAGCCGGTCACGACCTGCCCGGTTTCCGGATCGTATCGCATGTCCTCCATCAGGACCTGGCCGATCCCCTGGGCCACACCGCCCTGGATCTGGCCGTGCAGCAGCATCGGGTTCATCACCGTGCCTACGTCGTCGACCACGTTGTAGCGCTGGATATCGACGGTGCCGGTTTCCTCATCGATCTCCACCTCACAGACATGGCAGCCATTGGGGTAGTTCATCATGTTGGTGACGTAGACCGCCTTTTCGACCAGGCCGGGCTCCATCCCTTCGGGCAGATTGGCGGGACTGGCCGCCGCCTTGCCGATCTCCTTGATGGTCAGCGACCGGTTGGAGCCGGGGCTGGAAAACACGCCGTCCTCGAAGGACACGTCGTCCTCCTTTACCTCCAGCATGTGGGCCGCGATCTTCGTCGCCTTGGCGATGATCTTGTCCGATGCCAACAGCATGGCCGAACCGCCCAGGGTCGCCGAGCGGGAGCCGCCGGTCCCCTCGCCGTAGAAGACGGCATCGGTATCGCCGCTGATATAGGACACATCCTCCGGCGCCATGCCCAGCTTGTCGCAGACCAGCTGCTTGAAGACCGTTTCATGGCCCTGGCCCTGGTTGACCGCGCCGGAGAAGATGGTCGCCGTGCCGGAACGATCGAAGCGCACCTCCGCCCCTTCGGTGCCGGGCGCCGCGGCACGTTCGATCGAGTTGGAGAAACCGATGCCGCGCAGCTTGCCGCGTTTGCGCGATTCGGCGCGCCGCGCCTCGAAACCGGCGTAGTCGGAAATCTCCAGGGCCATGTTCATGCCGCGCTCGAACTCGCCGCAATCGTAGGTGAAAGTCAGCCCGGTCTTGTAGGGCATGGCATCGGCGGGGATCAGGTTCTTGCGCCGGATCTCGATCGGATCGGCGCCCAGTTCGGCGGCGACCTCGTCGATCAGGCGCTCGATCACGTAGGCCGCTTCGGGACGCCCATTGCCGCGATAGGGGCGCACCGGTGTCGTATTGGTATAGGAGCAGGTGACATCGGCATGCAGGGCAGGCGTCCGGTAGACCCCGGCCAGCGTCCCGATATTGCCGATGAAGGATTCACCGCCGGCTTGGATATAGGCGCCGCAATTGGCGAAGGTCTGGACTCGCATGCCGAGAAAATTGTGATCCTTGTCCAGCGCCATGGCCGCGGTGGTGACGTTGTCCCGTCCCTGGCCATCGCTGAGGAACGCCTCGGAACGGGTGCTGGTCCACTTGACGGGACGCCCGAGGCGTTTCGAGGCCAATAGCACCAGCGCCACTTCGTTATACACCGCGGACTTCATGCCGAAGCTGCCGCCCACGTCGCCGGCGATCACCGTCAGCTTGTTTTCGGAGATTCCCATGACCTCGGTCGCGAGTTGGGCCCGATAGGGATGGGCGCGCTGAAGCGTGGTGTAGATGGTGTAGTGATCGTCTCCCGCGTCGTAATCCCCGACGCAGGCCCGGGGCTCGGTCGGCGCCACGACGACCCGGTTGATGACGAAGGTCCGTTCCACCACGTGATCGGCCTTGGCGAAGGCCGCCTCGGTCGCCTCCTTGTCACCGGCAAGAAACACGAAGCAGATGTTGTTTTCGCAATCGTCCCAGACCAGCGGCGCGCCTGGCTTGGGCGCATCGGCGGTGGAGGTGATGGCGGGCAGCGGTTCGTAATCCACCTCGATCAGTTCCGCCGCGTCCTGGGCCTGTTCCCGGGTCTCGGCAACGACGAAGGCGACCGGATCGCCGGCATAGCGCACCCGGTCCGACACCAGGGCCGGATAAGGGCTGCGGTACATCTCAGACCCGTCGCGCCGGGTGCGGCCGCGGCCGGTGGGCAAGTCATTCCAGCCTGAGCTCTCCCAATCGGCGCCGGTCAGAATATCGAGCACACCGGGGGCCGCCTTGGCTGCCGTAACATCGATGGAGCGAATATTGGCATGGGGATGGGGCGAGCGCAGCACCGCGGCATAGACCATCCCGGCAAGCTGGACATCGTCGACGAAACGTCCCCTGCCTTGCAAAAGACGCTGATCCTCAAACCGCGCGACCGGCTGCCCCAATGCGAATTCACCCATGACTTTCTCCCCTATTCATCACCAAACCCCGCGGTCCGCGCGGAGCCCATATCATAATCCATCACGGCCACGCGCACACCCAGAACCCGCGACCAATGGCTGCGGTCCGCCCTAGATGTCGCAGACGATCCATTCCCTCTTGAATTGGTTGAGCGAGGTGCATCCCGCGCGCCCCACGACAACGGTCTCGCCGAATTGCAGGCCCATGCGCTCGTCCGTGGTGATCACGTTGGGCTGGATGGTCACCACCATGTTCTCCCTGAAGGTCACTTCCGGGCTTTCGTGACGCCGGCCCGCGGCCGTTTGGATGATTGGCGGGGTCTGGTTGACCCCATGCAACAGGTCGTCATAAACGGCATAGCCGCGGTCGTGGATCAGATCGGCGGTTTCCTCGACATCGCGGCTGGTGACGCCGTCCTTGATGAGGCCGAGGATCGCCTCGAACGCCTCCACCGCGACGGCGTGCAGATCCGCCCACTCCTGGGACGGCGGCCGTCCCAGGGAATAGGTGCGATGGATCTGCCCGCTGTAGCCCCAATAGGCGCCGCTGATTTCGGTGATCAGCACGTCGCCCTCGCCCAAGCGGCGGTTCGACTGATACTGGGCCGGCACCGGGAAATGGGGATCGTCCATGGGCATCGAGGTCATGAAATGGATGCCGGCGTAACCGCCTTCATTGAGATAGACCGGCTCGATCAGCGCCGGGATCTCCCATTCCGCCATACCCAGCTTGAGGCCGTCGCCGATCGCCGCCATGGAACGGTCGGTCAGTTGCGAGGCCCGGGCGATCCGCGTGATCTCCTCTTCGCTGCGCAGGACCCTGATCGACCGGAAGGCACCGCTTGCGTCCATCAGGCTATCCGTGCCGACAGCTTCCGCGATCTGGCCGTAAGCGCGGTAAGGCACGCCGCCCACGACCCCGACCTTGGCCCCCTTGAGACCGCGGGAAACAAGCAGCTCCGCCACCGTGCGCGCGGTGTTGGCGCCGGCCCAGCGCACGTCTTCGATCACCGAAAGGACACGCGCCATGGGAACATGGTTGTAGAGCTGCAGGACGACGACGGGGGGCTCGCCCTTTTGGAACAGCACATAGGCCTCACGGCTGCCCGGCCAGTCGGTCAGCCAATAGATGTCCGACGAAAACCGGCCCGAACCGAAAAACAGGACGGCATCGAGGTCTTGCGCATCCATTAAGGCCGCGACCTTGGCGTGGCGTGTGGCCATCTCGTCGCTGGAGAACCTCGGAAAATCGTCTGCCGTGCGCATGGAGGCCCCTTTCCGTATCTAATTGTCCTGGGGCGTCATGACCCCGTCGTAATCCGCATGGAAGCTGCCACCAGTCCGGCCCTCCACCGTGGCGCCGCCAAGCCATGAAATCGAGGCCGCGTGCAGGATGCGCCGCTGCCTTTCCCAAGCCATGAAGTGGGAGCCGCCGTCGATGGCGATAAAGGCTTTGCGTTCGGCGCCGAGGGCGGCATAGAGATCCCGGTTGGAGGCCATCAGCCGGTCGTATTCCCCCGCCATCACCAATGTCGGCGCCACGATGGTTCCCGCCGCCCGCGCATTCCAGCCCCAATACGTCCGGCTCGGCGCGCGCAGGCCGCCCGGGCCCCACTCCGCGCCCACCGGATCGGAAACAAGCCTCTGATGCCAGATCGCATCCATGACCCCAACAGCGACCTGGCCTGGCCTCTTGACGTTGGGCCGCCAGCGCGTGCCCTCAGCCGTCGCCCGGTCCTCGAAAAGGACCGGGTTGCCTGCCTCCGGGCAAGGCTCGGGAGGCGCATCGCGCCCGTCATCGGCATAGTTGGACGACGCCCAGATGACCAGGCGGTTGACCTTCTCCGGATGGCGCACGGTGTAGGTGCCGGTGCGGATGCCGCCCCCCGACCAGCCGATCAGACTGACCTTCTCCACCCCGCGCAGTTCGCGGATCATCTCGACGACGCGGTCGATGTCGGCGGCCTCGGAATCGCTCGTGACCAGCTTGAAGGGGTGACCGGGATCGTGCGCGGCCGACAGCGTCTTCGGGATCAGGAGTGCCTGTTGCTCGGGCGCGAGGTTGCCGGGATCGTCCATCAGCGGCCGGCTGGATCCGCCGTAACCGGTCATGTCCATGGCGAAGACGTCGAACCCCGCGCGCGCCAACGCCTCCATCCAGCTATAGGGCGCCTCGCCCGCCGGCGTCGGATAATCAAGGTCGAACACCACCTCGGACGGACAGAACCCGCCATGGACCATCAGCACCGCCCGGCCCTCGGGGATGCACCCGCCGCATTCCGCGAGGTCGGTCGCGTCGATGCGTTCGCGCACGAACAGGTTGGTCGGCTGTCCCGCGATGGCGGGAATTTGAGAGGCCTGCGGCACCATCCGGTCGATGGTGAGGATGTCGCCCCCGGCCCCGGTCATGTCTGGTCGCCGTGGGCCCGGGCGGTTCGTTCCAA
>JAHEKA010000177.1 GCA_024638585.1 Rhodospirillales bacterium | reverse complement strand
TGCGGATCATGTCGGCAATGCCCGAGAACGGCGATCCGGACAAGCGCCTCGGCGTCCACGGCGAGCAGATCGAACCCCATAGCCCGGAAAACAAGCGGCCCGATACGACCGTATTCCGCGAGGGTGAATTCTACGAATAGGGCGTCGCGCGGCGGGACGGATCAATGCCCGGCCCGCGGGCCGGGGCGCCCAGCCGACGATACCGCCCATTAGAGAAACGCCCCCGGACGGGGGCGTTTCATCATCTTGAAGGCGTTTTGGGTGGGGCTTCAGGCCGTGGCCGCGCGGGCCCTGCGGCGCGCGACGAAGCCGAAGAAGGCCAGGCCCGATAGGAACAGCGGCAACGCCGCGGGAACCGGTATGGTCGCGCCGAACACGAACCTGTCCCAGGTGGAAAAGCCAGGCTCATCGAGGGCGCTGATCGTTACGCTGGTGATATTTTGCGCCAGGCCGGTGACACCCCAGAACAGGCTATCTGAGCTGCAAGCCGGTGTTCCCCCAGTACAGCCTATCTCGGCTGCTGAGGCGAACATCAACTCTTGGGCGGTCCCGTCATCGAAATTGATGGTGATGGTTTGACCGTCGGTGTCGAAGGCAAAGAAGCCGAATGCATTTGCCGGCTGGGCGAGGGTCCAGGTAAAGGTTCCCTCGATATTCTCTTGGATCAACAGCATGTTCGGTCCGGAGACGACTCCACCGGAGAAACTGGTGGCCTGCAAAACGCCGGCACCTTGGGTAAACATGTTACCCGCTCCGGTGGTGCAGACAATGGGTCCACCGACACAGGAGATCCCGGTCATGTCGTCCACCGTAAAACTGGAAACATCGCCCTGCCAGGCTGTAAACGCGTTTTCCGAGTTGGTGGTCACTCCCGAAGCAGCAGAATCCGCACCCGCATGCACCGACAAAGCCTTTGCGGATCCAATTGCCACGAATCCTGAAACCAATAAAACCGTCAGAAACTTCCAATTACCGAACATCACCCCAACCTCTGATTACGAACGCCAAACGTCCGATGCTGATCTTTAGTTCCCCCGGTTTCATTGTTTTTGCCCAAATTTAATAAGATTTTTAACAGAAATGGCCGTCTTCGACCACGTTTTATTATTGTTATCCTTAATCATTAACATGCCTGGCGGCGCAGGGCCGGACATCGGCTTCGTCAAAGCCGTTCCCAATGGCGGGCGATGGCACGTTGAAGGTCGGGAGAGGGCAGGGGCGCCAGCCCGGCGGCCAGGTTGTCCCGCGCATGGGCGGGCTTGCCGGTGCCGGGAATGACGCAGGTGACCGCCGGATTGGCCAGGATGTAGCGCAGAAAGACCTGGGCCCAGCTGGCGGCGCCGATTTCCTTCGCCCAAGGCGCGAGTTCGCGGCCCCGCACCCGACCGAACAAGCCGCCGCCGCCGAAGGGGCGGTTGATCAGAGTCGCGACACCGCGGTCCCGGGCCAGGGGCAGCAGCATGTTTTCCGCCTCGCGCACCTCAAGCGAATAGTTGAATTGCACGAAATCGATCACCTCGGACCTGATGATGGCGGCGAGGTCGTCATAGGCGGACGTGGTGTAATGGGTGATGCCGATATAGCGGAACCGCCCCTGTTCCTTCCACGCCCGGAGCGTCTTCATATGGGTGCGCCAATCGACCAGGTTGTGGATTTGCATCAGGTCGATGGGGGAAGAGCGATAGCGCGCGAACGACCGCTCCATGGAGGCGATCCCTGCCGCTTCGCCCTCGGTCCAGACTTTGGTCGCGTAGAACGCCCGATCATGGGCCTTGAGGTCGGTCAGCAAATCTCCCACGACGCCTTCCGCGGGGCCGTACATGGGCGAGGAATCGATCACCTTGCCGCCGGCCTCGAACAGCAGGCTGAGGACCTCCCGCAACGGCGCCCGCGCGGTCTCCGAACGGCCCACGTCGAAGGTCTGCCAGGTACCGAAGCCGATGACGGGCAAGGCCTCGCCGCTCGACGGGATGGGCCGGGTCAGCATCGGGACATGCCGCTCGGCCGCCACAGGCCTCGTGCCCGTCGCACACAGACCCAACATTGCGGCGCCCGCGCCTTGCAGGAATCGCCGACGCCGGAGGTCATCTGGATCGGTCCCCGGATTGGAGATGTTGTTGAATGACATTCACGGTTTCTCCTGTTTCAATCGCCCCCTCCCCAGACTACCCTGTCGGCGCCGGATAAGTGTGCCCCACGCGACGGCGGCTGACAAACCCCGGAACTTAGCCGAGCCTCATGGAACTGCTGTCCAGCCACATCGCCAACCAGCGCCGCGCCAAGGTGCTCGCTCATGTCCGGGGCGACGTCCTCGAACTGGGATGCGGCACCGGACGTCTCTACCGCGAATGCCGGGGGGCGGTCGGGCGGTATGTCGGCATCGACGTCTCAAAACACGCGGTGGAGGAAGCGCAGCGCACCTTCCCCGATGCCCAGTTCCTGCGGCGCGATATCGACCACGAGGCGCTCGGATTCGAGAATGAATTCGATATCGTCCTGATGGTGGCTATGATCGAACACATCTTCAACCAGGGATTTGTACTGCAGCAGAGTTTCCGCGCGTTGCGACCGGGCGGGAGCGTTGTCCTCACAACGCCCACTCCTTTCGGCAACGACATCGTGCATCGGATCGGTGCGCGGATCGGCCTGTTTCATTCTGGCGCGATGGACGATCACATCGTCATCTACAACAAATTGCGCCTTGGCAACGCCGCCAGGGAGTTCGGCTTCACCCTCGCCGAACATCAACGCTTCCAACTCGGCTGCAACCAGCTCGCGGTCCTTCAGAAGCCCGGCGGCGCAGCCACCGCCTAGGTTTCTCTCTGGCGGAAACTTAAGAAAAAGGGGCCAAAGACGAATGCCTTTGGCCCCTCAATCGATTTGGTGGAGCCGATCGGGATCGAACCGACGACCTCGTGAATGCCATTCACGCGCTCTCCCAACTGAGCTACGGCCCCTGAAACTCTGCTCCTGGCGCGGCACCGGTGGAAACCGGCCCGGTCGGCACGCTCGGCGCCGGGGGGCCGAAAATAGGGTTTCGGCCAAGCCCCAGGCAAGCAAAAAAATCTTAATATTCGCTGGAGATGCCCCCGGCGAAGGCCTCAGGACTCTTCGGAAGCTCCCGGCTTTTGGATCACCTCGGCCATATCGTCGTCATCGTCACCCAGGTCCGTGGTGTCCTCGATGATGTCTTCATCGTCCTCATCGTCCTCGACATCGTCACCGCCGAGCTCGTCGAGCGCGACATCATCCTCGGCGGTTTCCGCATCCTTGGCCTTTGCTGCCACGGCTGCCTTGGGCGGTTCCGGCGGTTTCGCCGGTGCCGGCGCCCTGCGCGGCTTCGGCGCGGCAACCTCGAAGACGGTTTCGCATTTAGGGCATATAATTTCGGCACGGCGCATGTCGTAGAACTTGGTGCCGCATTCCTGGCAGATGCGCTTGGTGCCCCACTCCGCTTTGGCCACTGAAGATACCCCCAGTTTACCCGACGGGCGCCAAATTGCGGGCGGCCCGCGAACCAAAATCAATCAGTCAATTAACCCTAGCCAATTGCCACGATCGAAAGGCGCTGTCAAAAGCTAATTTCACTTCTTTGCGGTGAGCCAAGACAGTGGGCCGCGGGCTGTGCTAAATGAGGCCCGGCCGAGGCCGCCCCGGGGCCCGACCCGGCAGTGCGCGAAGCGGAAACCGGGCGGCATGGCGCCATGGCAAATCCCGTATCCCCAGCACGTGATCCGAAATGACAGAGGCCCACATTCCGCAACCGTTCACCTCCCGCCCTGCGGCCCCGCTTGCGGGCACGGCCGCGGTGCCCGGCGACAAGTCGATCTCCCATCGGGCACTGCTGATCGGCGCCATCGCCACCGGGCGCACCCGGGTGAGCGGCCTGCTGGAAGGCGAGGACGTTCTCGCCACCGCGGGGGCGCTCCGGGCGCTCGGTGTCACCATTTCCCGCGAGGACGGCGCCACCTATGTCATCGACGGCGCCGGGCTTTCCGGGCTGGCCGCGCCCAGCACGGTCCTCGACATGGGCAATTCCGGCACCGGCGCGCGCTTGGCTCTGGGGCTTCTCGCCACCCACCCGTTGACCGCCCAAGTGACCGGCGACGCCTCTCTGGTGGAGCGCCCCATGGGCCGGGTCATCGAACCGCTGGCGCGCATGGGGGCAACCTTCCTGGCCCGGGAGGGGACCAAACTGCCGCTTACGGTCACCGGCGCGCGCATGCCGGTGCCCATCCAATACCGGCTCCCCGTCCCTTCGGCCCAGGTCAAATCGTCGATTCTGCTGGCCGGGCTCAATGCGCCCGGAGAGACCACGGTGATCGAGCCCGAAGCCACCCGGGACCACACAGAGCTGATGCTGCGCCATTTCGGCGCCGACCTGCGGGTCGAGGATGCCGAGGACGGGTCCCGGACGATCACCGTCGTGGGCCAGCCGGAGTTGATCGCCCACCCCGTGGAGGTGCCCGGCGACCCCTCGTCCGCCGCCTTCGCCACCGTGGCGGCGCTGATCGCGCCGGGTTCGGCCGTCACGCTGCCCAATATCGGCATCAACGCGCTGCGCACCTGCCTTTTTGTCACATTGAGGGAGATGGGCGCCGATATCTCCTTCGCGAACCAACGCGAGGTCGCCGGCGAACCGGTGGCCGACTTGGTGGTGCGCGCCTCCGCCCTCACCGGCGTCGAGGTGCCCGCCGGCCGCGCTCCTTCGATGATCGACGAGTATCCCATCCTGGCGGTCGCCGCCGCTTTTGCCGAGGGGCCCACGGTGATGAAGGGTCTGGCCGAACTGCGGGTCAAGGAAAGCGACCGCATCGCCGCCATCGCCGGCGGATTGACGGCCATCGGCGCGGCCTTCGAGGAAGGGGAAGACGATCTGACGGTGCTGGGCAACGGGCGCCCCCGGGGCTCGGGCAACACACCCGTCCCCACCCATTTCGACCACCGCATCGCCATGTCCTTCCTGGTGGCAGGCCTGGGCGCGGCGGGGCCGGTGACGATCGATGACGGGGCTGCCATCGCCACCAGCTTTCCCTGCTTCATCGAGCTGATGAACGGGCTCGGCGCCGATATCAGCGGGGCGGATGCCTCATGACGGGCTCCGGCGAGGCGGAGTCCGGCATCCGCGTCATCGCCATCGACGGTCCGGCGGCATCGGGCAAGGGGACACTCGCGGCCCGCCTCGCGGCCCATTACGGCTACGCGCGCCTCGATTCCGGGCGCCTCTACCGGGCGGCGGCCAGACGGCTGATCGACACCGGGGGAAACGGCGAAGATGCCCAGGCCGCGGCCCGGGCGGCCCAGGCCGTGACGGCCGAAGAGCTTGAAAATCCCGACCTCGGCACCGATCCGGTGGCCCAGATGGCGTCACGGATTGCCGCCCATCCGGAGGTTCGCGCGGTGCTTTTGGACTTCCAGCGGCGCTTCGCCAGCCGCCCGCCAGGGGCCGCCCCCGGGGCGGTGATCGACGGTCGCGATATCGGCACCGTCGTCTGCCCCGACGCCGAGGTCAAATTATTCGTCACGGCAAGCCTGGAAACCCGGGCCGAAAGACGCCTTAAAGAGTTGCGGGAAAAGGGCTTAGACAGTATAAAGACGCGCGTTTTGCAGGATATGCGGGAGCGCGACGCCCGTGACCGATCACGGTCGGAAGCGCCGTTGACGCAGGCCG
>JAHEKA010000176.1 GCA_024638585.1 Rhodospirillales bacterium | reverse complement strand
CGAATCGCTCATCACGCGCCGGCGCCGGGATGGTGACCGGTGCATCGGCCGGGTAGGGCGGCCACAGGGCGATGATCTTTTCCGGGCTCAATTTCTTCAGGAGGTCGGCGCGCGCGGCCTCACGCCGCCAATTGGACGACAACCGCAGCGCCATCAGGCGGCCCCAGAGAAGCGAGTCCTCCATCTTCCATGGGCCGGGTGTGATACCGGCGACGTGGAACTCCGGGGGGAGGGTTCCGCCATGGGTTTCAAGCCACGCGTTGACGCCCAAGGCATAGGATGCAAGGGCCGCCTTGACCGGCGTGGACAGGTGCAAAAGTCCGTCTCGTGCCAGTCCGGCGATGCCCAGCGTCCGCATCGCCTTGTCGTGGTTGAGCAGCCGGGTCCCCCCCATTTCCGCGAGCCGCCCGTGGGCGATGCGGCGCATCAACTCCATCTGCCACAAGCGGTCCTGGGCATGAACGAATCCCAGGGCGAAATAGGCGTCCGATTCGGTCTCGGCCCGAATGTGGGGAATTCCCCGGGAATCGCGCTGGATCTCAATCTTCGCACTGGGCCCGGCCAGGCGCAGCGATCCTTCGGTTTGCGGCAAAGAGGTGCGGAGCCACAAATATCCAGCGCCAGCCAAGAGCAGAGCGAGCCCCGGAAAACCTAGAAAGACAATCAGAAATGCGCGTTTAAAAAACCGCAATTTCAAAAGCTTTCGCTAATTATCTCATATTTCAGGTAAGAATCAGACGCGGGAGGCATCGGCGATCGCCTTGGCGATTTCAAGGGCGCCATAGGTCAGGATGCCGTCCGCCCCGGCCCGCTTGAAAGCCAGCAGGCTTTCGCCAAGGCAGGCCTCCCAGTCCAGCGCCCCGGTGTCTGCCGCGGCCCTCAGCATGGCGTATTCGCCGCTGACCTGATAGGCGAAGGTCGGCAGCCCGAAACGCTGTTTGACCCGCCACAGAATATCCAGATAGGGCATGCCCGGCTTGACCATCACCATGTCCGCGCCTTCGGCGATATCCAGGGCAACTTCGCGCAGCGCCTCATCGCCATTGGCCGGGTCCATCTGGTAGGTCTTTTTGCTGCCGCCGCCAAGTGCCGTGCCGCTGCCGACGGCGTCGCGGAACGGGCCGTAGAAGGCGGAGGCGTATTTGGCCGCGTAGGCCAGAATGAGGACGTCGGTCAGGCCGGAGCCTTCGAGCGCCTGGCGGATCGCGCCCACACGGCCGTCCATCATGTCCGATGGCGCGATGATGTCGCAGCCCGCTTCGGCCTGGACCACGGCCTGGCGGACCAGGACTTCCAGCGTTTCGTCGTTGAGGACGATATCGTCCTGCATCAATCCGTCCTGGCCGTGATCAGTGTAGGGATCCAACGCGACATCGCAGATGATGCCGATTCCCGGCACATTCCCCTTGATGGCACGGACCGCCCGGCACACCAGATTGTCGGGATTGTAGGCTTCCTCGGCGCCCGCGCTCTTGCGCTCGGCGGGGACGGCGGGAAACAGCGCAATGGCGGGTACGCCCAAGGCCACCGCCTCTGCCGCCGCTTCGACCGCAAGGTCGATACTGAACCGGTCCACGCCGGGCATGGTGGCGACGGACGTACGTCCGCCGGGTCCATCGTGGACGAACAGCGGCCAAATCAGATCGTCTGCGGAAATCCGGTTTTCACCGACCAGGCGCCTGGACCAATCGGCCTGACGCGTCCGGCGCATCCGGAGCCTGGGATAGGCGGCTTCGGCGGTGCCCGGAGGCTCGTTGGTGAATTCGGCTGATTTGTGGTCGAGCAGGCTGCGGATGGTCATGGGTGCCCCGCTGTTGGAGCCCTTGGCGGGCGGCGAATTTCGTAACCTTAAGAGTTAAACCGTTAGCATACTTTTAAGTATTTTAATCCAATACTGTAGATCGTACGACGGGCCGATCAAGGGGCGCGCCGGGAATTGCAGCGAAGCACCCGCCTGGGTCTGCAGCGAAGCGAGGGCATCGTGGATCATATCTATCAAGAAGTTATCTTCCTGGTCGAACGGCTTCATCGCCAATTCCTGGAAGTGGTGAAGTCCGAACTGGAACGACTGGACACCTCGGATATCAACAATATCCAGGCGCTGATCCTTTACAATATCGGTGACGAAGAATTGACCGTTGGCGAGCTGACCAACCGGGGCTATTACCTCGGTTCCAACGTTTCCTACAACGTCAAGAAGATGGTCGAGAACGGCTATCTGATCCATGAGCGTTCGACCCATGACCGCCGGTCGATCCGCGTTCGTCTGTCTGAAAAAGGTTTGGTCCTGTTCTATGCCCTGCGCGAGATGTTCGAGCGCCACATCGCCGAAATCGCCGAAGGGCCCATCAACGAAGAGGAACTGGCCCAGGCTTCGGTCGCGTTGCGCCATATGGAGCAGTTCTGGACCCGGATCCTTACTTTCGGCACCCGCGTGCCGGCCAAGCCCGCCGCTACCGCCAATTCGGCAGCCTAACGCAATCCTCATGATCTTTTGGTGGCCCGTCCCCGGACGGGCGCCATTGCTCCCTCAATGCACTGCCGCCTGAGCGTCCGCGCCGGCCTCAGCGTTTTCCTGCGCCCGGATCTCCCTGAGAATAAGTCCCAGGCTGGTGGTGACATCGCTGACCAGTTTGGCAGTCCCGGGGACCAGGGATTGCGCCAGCGCGACATCGCCGTCCCGAGCTGAGAATTCCAGCCGCTTGGCGTCCTCGTAGAGGCTCCAGGCACCGAAGTTGCCCGACGTTCCCTTCAGATTGTGGGCACGGTCGACGAGGTTTTCCATGTCGCCCTGGGCGGCCAGACGGAGGATCGCCTGGACGCTGGCATGGGACTCCCTACAGAAGGTTTCGATGAGGGTGGCGGCCCGTTCCATTCCCACCGCCTTGATCAGGCTATCGATGGACTCGCGGTCGACTGAATCGGAGTTGGCTCTGGGGGCAGGCTCGAGCGGCTTTTCCCGCCGGGGCGGTGCGGGCGCGTCGGACCGCGCTTTGCCCCAGCGCTCCAGAGCCCGGGCCAGCTTGGGGACATCGATTGGTTTGGCGAGGTAATCGTCCATGCCTTTTGAGCGGCAGACCTTGTCCTCCCCCTGCATGGCGTTGGCGGTCAAGGCGATGATAGGAATACGATTCCTTGGCTCGGCCAAGGCACGAATTCCAGCCGTCGCTTCGAAGCCGTCCATCTCCGGCATCTGAACGTCCATAAGCACGACGTCGTATGGCAGGTTCTTGACGGCTTCGACCGCTTCCTTGCCGTTGCCTGCGACGTCCGCCCGATGCCCCATCTTGGAGAGGATCGCGACCGCCAGCATCTGATTGACGTGATTGTCCTCCGCCACCAGGATCCGCAGCGGCGTTTCAGACTCGCTCAGGCCGACTGCCGACCTTTCTTCATCGCGCGGCGCGGCGCCGTCCGGGACAGGGTCTTTGCGGGCCTCTCCGGTCCCGTGCCGTGCCGCCATGGCCAACCGCTGGATGCAGCCGAGTGCCATCAACTGGTGCAGCGGCTTGTTCAGACATTCGGCAATGCCGAGCTCCTTCATCTGGGCGCTGTTTGGACGAGTGCCCGGGGTGACCATCAAGATGCACGCAGTGCCCGATCCCAGCCGGGCGTTGGTCCGGGGAATCGCTCCGTCTTTCGCCATGGCGACGTGATGATCGAGGAGGGCGATATGATAGGGCGCATCAGAAGGCGCCCCTTCAAGCGCGGCAAGCGTTTCCTCAGCCGTCGTACACACGGTGACCGCGGCAGCGCGGTCGCGGAGCAGGCGAACCAGCACGTCGCGCCCCCGATTTTCAGGCGCGGCAAGAACGACACGGACCCCGCTTAGAGCGGAATCCGTGCCGGCCTGTACCTGGTTTTCGATTTCAACCGGCGACAGCGGAATCCGGAACCAGAACCGGCTGCCGGTGTTGGGCGTACTTTCCACACCGATTTCACCTCCCATAAGCGTGGTGAGCTTCTTGCAGATCGCCAACCCCAATCCGGTGCCGCCGTAGCGCCGGGAGGTCGAGGAATCGGCCTGGATGAAGCGGTCGAACAATCTGGCCTGCACCTCTTCGGAAATGCCGATGCCGCTGTCGACGACGTCGAACTGCAACGCAAGGCGGTCGTCTTTTCTTCCGGCGATGCTGACTTCGATGGTGATCGATCCCTCGGTGGTGAATTTCAGGGCATTGCCGGCGAGATTGATGAGGATCTGTCGCAGCCGCCCGGGATCGACGCGCAGCATCGGCGGCATGTCCGGCGCCACATAGCTTGCCAGTGTCAGGTCCTTAAGGTTGGCTTTGGGCGCCAACAGGTCGAGGATGCTCTCGATCAGGTTCAGCGGGTCGAACTCGATATTTTCCAGTTCCAAGCGGTTGGCCTCCAGCTTGGAGAAGTCGAGGATGTCGTTGATGATGGTCAGCAGCGCTTCACCCGATTCGCGGATCGACTCGGCATAGACCCTCTGATCGCCGTCGAGCTCTGTGTCCAGCAACATGCCGGTCATGCCGATGACACCGTTCATGGGCGTGCGGATTTCGTGGCTCATGGTGGCGAGAAACTCGGATTTCACGAGGCTGGCCTTCTCGGCTTCGTCTCGGGCGGCGGCCAGGTCTTCGGCCAACTGGGTGAGTTCCATGCTCTGGTGCTCCAGCCGGTCATGGGCGTGTTCCATTTGTGCGACGCGGTCGCTTAACTCGCCTTCCACTTGCTTCAGCTTGGTGATGTCGGTGCGCACACCGACATTGCCGCCGTCCCGGGTGCGTTTCTCGGACACCTGGATCCAGAGTCCGTTCGCCAGTTCCAGTTCGAACGGCCCTTGAGGGTTGCGATGTTGGACCATGCGCTTTTCGATCCAGCGATCGATATCGTTCCCTGCGTCGGGCGGTGGCGCGGCCAGGACTCCGGCCCGCAGGATGTCCTCAAATCTCGCGCCCGGTTCCAGCATGTCGGCACAGTCAGGATAGATCGCCTTGTACTTGCTGTTGCAAAGCACCAGGCGGTCCTCGGCATCGTAAATCACGAAGCCTTCCGAGATCGCCTCGATGGCTTCGGTCAGTTGAGTGCGGGTCCGCGAGAGTTCTTCGACCGCCGCCTGGCGGGCACGGGCGGCATCGCGCTGCGCCCTGTGGGCCTGGGCCAGGGCATCGGCGCGGCTGATCGCTTCGCGAAGGTGGCGGCTCTTCTGATTGTTCGCGATCGCGAGATACACCGCAAAAATCGCAACGATCAGGATATTGCCGGCAAAATGAAGAATCCCTTCCAGGTGAAACTCGGTGAGCCACTTGACCGTGGCGTTTGCGTTCAGGGCGTCCTTGGCGGCGCCTTCAAGATGCACCAGCAGGGCGGAGACCGCGACCGCGACGATGAGCCCCATGACGACCGGCGCGGCGATCGCACGGACGCTTTTCCAGCGCTCCGGCAGGGCCTGGGAACAACTCGATGGGTCGTTAGGCGGCCCGGGGGGACGCGGGTCTGGGATGCCCATCCTGAAGATCTTTCCTCAGCGGATAGAAAATTAGTACTAGGTGTAAAGACCTATAGCCGGTCGGTGGTTAGCGGGACCTTAACGAAATAGGGAGCATGCTGGCCCCGTTAACCAACTTCCGTTAGACTTTCGCGCCACGCGGCGAGGGGTAGGATTTTGCCTATGGGGGTCATGGAAAACGCCGGGGACAATGACGAGGTCATCGT
>JAHEKA010000175.1 GCA_024638585.1 Rhodospirillales bacterium | reverse complement strand
GCCGTCGGCACCAGACGCATGCCTTCGATGAAGATCATGCCGCCCAGGGAGTAGATGTTGATCGGTCCGATCCCCAGTTCCGCCAGAACATTGTTGAGATAGCCGATCCGGGGCGAAAGCAGCAGCACCCAGGCCATGGCTTGCAGCATCGACGGCATCGCCAGGGTCATGGGCACCCCGGCGTAGATCCAGATCTTGCCCGGCATATTGGTGCGTTCCACCAGCCAGGCCAGCACGACCGCGAGGGTGATGCCGATGGTGGTGGCACCGGTGACGTAGATCAGCGTATTGTTGATGATCCGCATGGTGCCGGGATCGAGCCAGACCTCCTCGTAGTTCTCGATGCTCATCTCGGAGAAGGTGAACTCGGTCGGCAGGTCGGCCAGGGAGAAACTGCCGAGCACCAGAAGAACGAGCGGCGTCACCACCGCGCCGGCAACGGTCAGGAACACGATCCAATGCCACGCATCGGCCCGCGTCCATCCGCGGCGGGACCGTAACAGGCGCGGGATCGAGAGGTTGAGCGTCGTCACCCCTGTGTTCCTTGCTCTCCGGCGGCGGGTCGGCGGCGAACACCGCGAGGGGCGGCGCCCGGCGGCCTCGGTTGTTATTGTTTACAGGCGACCTTGGACGCGCGGCCTCCCTTGCCGGGGTAGGTCACGTCGCAAGACATGCCGGCCTTGAGCTTCTTGCGGCTGGCGCTCTTGCCGTTCAGGAACACCGCGGTGCGCCGGCGGCTGATCCGGGCGCTTTCGTCCTTGCCCTTGAGCTTGAACGAGATGATCCGGCCGCCGCGCTTGACGCCCGTGAGCTTCACCTTGAAGGTCTTTCCGGGGCCTTTGGCCTCGACCGGCCCGCCGGCCGCCTTCCACAGAGGGTCGTAAAGCGCCACCAGCTTGGGATACTCGATCCGCAGCACCCCTTCGTCGCGGATCGCCACGGGCTTGCCGATGACTTCTTCCGGATAGGGCATGAACTCCTTCCGCCTGGCCAGATCTTCGCGCACGGGAATGGCGTTGTTGGCGGCGAACTGGGCGATCTGGCCTTCCTTGGAGAGGAACCAGTTGGTGAAGATCAGCGAGGAGTATTTGTGCGGGTTGTTCTTCAGAACCATCAGCAGAGAGATCGCGACGGGAACCGGCGTCGGGCAGTGGAAGGCGATGGGCGCGCCCTTGTCCTGGTATTGCTTGAGGCGATAGGCCGCCGCTGCCACCGTCGCGTCGAATTCGCCGGCCACGGTCAACGCGATCATCGCGTTAGCGCCTTCCTTACGGAGTTGCGGCTTGACCGTCCCGAACAGTTTCTTGAGATAGTCCTCCATCCATTGCGGGCCCTTGGACAGCCACAGCATCGACAGCCACAGGTTAGGCCGATTGGGGACGCCAAGCTTGCCGCCGCGCCAGCGCGGGTTTGTCACGAGATCGTCCCAGGTCTTGGGCATCTCCGATTTCTTGACCTTCTTGGTGTTGTAGGCCATGCAGCGGTGCGCCACCTTCTGGCCCACCCAGTTGCCCTCCGGTTCGCGCATGTCCTTCCCGAGCCGCTTGTAATTGGGCAGGACACGAAGATCTTCCAGCGCATTGACCTGTTTGTAGCGCACCCAATCGCCGCCCGGGCTGACGATCACGTCGGACAGGAACCGGCCCGATTTCAACGCCATCAGGGGTTTGACGCCCCGGTCGTAGCGACCGCCGCGGACGTAGGAAATCTGGACCTCGGGAAACCGCGCCCGGAACGGAGCGGAGAGCGCCTTGAACTGTGCCGGGTCCCAGGAGGCGAGGATCTTGACGGCGTCTTCCGCCTTCGCCTTGGTGCGCCAGTCGGCGGGAACCTTCAGCTCCTCATCGATGCCCGCCATGATGTCGGGCTTCAGCTTGAGCTTTGCGAGGATCTTCTTGGTCGCATCGGGCAAGTCATCAGCCGCCATCGCCGGAATAACGAGGCAGGCCGCCGCCAGCAGCGACGCACCCGATGCGAATAGGGTTTTTCTGATCATAGTGAGCCTCCACGATAGGCGCGGTGGGCCCGCGCCGTTTCTTTGTCTATTTCTGTCGGTAATTGGGCCTGGGCTGGGCGATTTCGACGCCCTTCAGCTTCAGTTCTTGCGCGAACATGTCGTAAATCGCGGGATCTTCATCCTCGCTCTCGATCTGGTGCAGACGCGCGAAATCCGGATCGCTGTTGGGGCCGGGCGCGCCGATGCGGCAAGGATGTTCCGGGGCGCCTTTGCTCTTGAGCGCGAGGTAGCGGGCCGTATCGTTGCCGGTATTGAAGTGCTGGTGGTACCACATGTCCGGCGGCGAAAAGACCGAGTTCTCGCGCCAGTCCACCCGTTCGATCTCCCCGCCCTCCTTCCAGTTCAGCGAGAACCCCTCTCCCTGCAGGATGATGACATGGGCCGAGGGGCCGTGACGGTGGGCCTTCTTGTAGGTGCCCACAGGGAATTCCGACACATGGGCGCCGATGGTGTGATGGCTCATGGACAGGAATACCGTGCGGGCGCCGAGCCCGCGCTCTTTCCATTCGTGGAGGTAGAAGTCCCTGACGTCCTTGACCATGTTGGTACGGATGTAGCGCTGTGCCAGCACCTCGTGGTGCGGATCGAAATAGTCGTCCTCGCCCTGATAGCGGTCCTTGAAGACGAAGGGGTTATCGAACACGAACTTTTCATTGTGATAGAGGTTGAGGGTCAGCGGCGCGTTGGTGACCATGAGGATACGGGCCGGTTCACTGCCCGTGTTGGAATGCTGATAGGTGGCGTTGAGCGGCGGGCCGAAGAGGGAGCGGGTCTGCCAGTCCACGACCTGTTGCTTGACGCCGTCCTGCTGAATCAGGGTCTGGCCGGTACCCTTCACGACGAAGACCCAGGTTTCGAACATATGGCGCACGGCGCGGGTCGCCCCGCCCGGCGGGATCTCCAGCACCATGGCGGTGCAGATGAAAGGATCGGCGAGGTTGACGAAAGCAGCGGCCACGCCGAAGCGCTGCCACATGTCGAGTTCCACCTTCATCAAATCCTCAATGAAGAAACTCTCGTAAACCGGGATGCCTTCCTTGTGTTGCCAAGAATCGTAGAACGGAGGCGGTTCATTGAACTCTTTGGTGGCCGCATCGCCCGCACCCTGGGCATTGTAATTGTCCGCGATGGTCACGCATCCCTCCCTGTTCCTCTTTGCGCGCATTCGAAAGCCTGTTGCCCAACTATAAGAAAGATATCCTTACAGACAAGGAATCCCGTGTCGCTGCCGGTTTGCGGTGGTTCCCCTGATTGGTCAAATCGCGTAACGTGAAACTCTTCCGGCGGCATATTGGGAAACCATCGCATGATCGCTGCGATGCATAATTTATTCAGATTTTTCCAGACAGGGGCCGCATGGACAGCCGGCGTCCTCGCGGTGCTTTCGATCTCAGCCGCGGGCGTCGGCCCCGCCCGGGCGTCGGCCACCAACTACGACATCGCGGTGTTGCTGTATCAGACCCATCCCTGGATCGGCAGCCGTCTGCCGGCAGCTGCCGCTGAGCGTGCCAATGCCCCGGCCGGGGCGGATCGCTGGAACACGGTCCCGCCGATGGTGGCGCCCGGGGCGGGTCCTTATACAGTCGCCCAGATGACGGGGCGTGGCAGCGGTGAACCGGGCGCAGAACGCGGGCCCTATTCGGTCTTTGTCTATGGCGGTGTCGCGAGCGAGGACGACCTATTCGGCGCACTCGGTTTCGATACGGCGGATGTGAGCCTCGTAGCCGCCGGGGTGACGGCGCGGCTGCATCGTTTTGCCTTCGGCTTGGAGGTCGAGGCCGAGGCCGGGATCGGCCGCCGCTTCGGTGACGAATCGCTATGGGAGGTCTGGGCCGGAGCGGGCTTGCGTTGGCGCGATTTCCCCTGGAACGACGTAATCCAGACCACGGTCGGCCTGACGCTGGTCGGCCTCGATTACACCTCAGAAGTGCCGGCGCACGAACGGCGTTTTCACGGCAACGACGATTCCCGGCTGTTGGGCTTCTTCGCGCCGGAAATCACGCTGGCCCTGCCGAGCCATCCGGAAATCGCGCTTCTCCTGCGCCTGCACCACCGCAGCAACGTCTTCGGCCTGTTCGACGACGGATCGGCGACTTTCACCACCGCAGGCCTGCGCTTCAGCCTTTGAGGCGCCTCACGCCCGGTTCGGCTTGCCGACGAAGCCGTCGCCGTGGCCAACCTTCTGGGCGGCCCAGCCGCCAGCGACGCGCCCGGAAAAGACCGAAGGCCCAAGCATCGTACCTTCCAAGCCGGCGCGGCCGTTGATATGCCCGCCGGCCATGCCGCAGGCTTCACCGGCGGCGTAGAGTCCTTCGATCGGCTCGAAATGCTTGTCCAGCACGCGGCATTGGAGGTCGGTCTTGATGCCGCCGAAATTCTTGCGCGCCAGTGGGAACATCTGGACGGCATAGTATGGCGGGGTATCGAATTTCTTCGAGAGTTTGAGAGGCTTCGAGAAATCCGGCTCCACTTCGAGACCGTCATCGAAGGCGGCGTTATACCGCGTCACCGTGTCCAGGAATGTCTGTTCGTCAACCTCGATTTCCTTGGCCAGTCCCTCGAGCGTGTCCGACTTCTTGATGAAGGGGGAGTTCTCCAGCAGCTCTTCAACCTTGTCTCGGGCCACCTTGTCGCCCACACGGTAATAGGGATCGGCGATCTCCATGTTCGCCTTCATCGTTGTATCGACGACGGCCCAGGCGTGGCGCGGAGTCTGGGCCATCAGGGCGGGAGATGCCGAATTGCCGCCGGAACGGGATTCGTTATGGAAGCGCTTACCCTGCTGGTTGACCCAGATGTAACCCGGCGCCTGACGGAACACCAGGCCACGGCGCTGCTGAGGGTCGCGGTAATCCGGGGTGGCATAGACGTAGAACCAGATGTGATCCATATGGGTGAGGTAGCCGCCGATCTGGCGCACCATCTTGTGTCCGGAACCGGTCGAACCCAGGCCGGAGCCTTCCATCACCCGGTCGTTGCCGAGGTCGGGGCGCGCTTCCAACACCATGTCGAGGTTGGAGTTGAAGCCGCCGGTCGTCACCACCACGGTCTTGGCGTCCACGTCAACCTGATCGCCGGTTTCGGCATTCCGCCCCTTGACGCCGGTCACCCGGTTGCCGTCGCGCTTGATCTCCGTGATTTCCGTGTTGGATACGATTTCGCCGCCGCGTTTCTCGAAAGCGTCGATCAGGTGGGTCATGAGGCCGAGCCCGTTATTCTCGGTTCGCTGCCAGCGCATGACCGCGTTCCCTTCCTGGGGTTTCATGTCGATCCATTTCACGCCGTGGCTTTCGGCCCAGTGATAAAGGTCGTGCAGCGTGTGTTCGATGTAATAGCGCGCCCAGACCTCGTCGGCCGACGGCCCGCCCCATTTCATCCAGTCGTCAAAGGCCAGATCGGGGGTGTCTTTGATGCCGTTTTCTTTTTGAAGTGGGGTACCGACCATCATGCAGCCGCCACCGGAAATGGCTGCCGCACCGCCCGGTTTCGGCGCTTTCTCGAAGGCGATCGCCGTCGCGCCCGCATCGCAGGCTTCGATGCCGGCGGCGATGCCCGCACCGCCCCCGCCGATGATGGCAACCTCAGTTTCGTAACGTGTCATGATAACCCTCCCTGGTTCGTTCCCTCGGTCTTTCTCTTATGTTAGTCGAAAAGCCCCACCATGGAAGGGGCTAGCG
>JAHEKA010000174.1 GCA_024638585.1 Rhodospirillales bacterium | reverse complement strand
GGCGGCGGGCCTTTCCGGGGAAATCCCTGCCGGGCGCGCGCCGCCCACGGCTTCGTCGGCATCGAGGACGAAGTGGTCGCCGGCGCCGCGCGCTGGATCCGCCAGGTCATCGGCACGGCCGGGCCGCGCTAAGACGTTGCCCGGGACGCCCGGCGGCTCAGTCCTCCAACTCGTCGATCAAGCCGGAGATCATCGCCAGCCCCCGGTCCCAGAAGGCCGGATCGGCGGCGTCGAGGCCGAAGGGCTTCAACAGTTCCTTGTGACGGAGCGTGCCGCCGGCGCGCAGCATGTCGAGGTATTTCGCCTGGAAACCGTCTGGCTTAGCCTCGTAGGTCGCATAGAGCGAGTTCACCAGGCAGTCGCCGAAGGCATAGGCGTAGACGTAGAACGGCGAATGGATGAAGTGGGGGATATAGGTCCAGTACCACTTGTAATCGCCGTCCAGCTTGATGGCCGGACCCAGGCTTTCCTTCTGCACCGCCATCCAGATCTTGCACAGCTCATCGGCGCTGAGCTCGCCGCCGCGGCGCGCGGTATGCACCCGCAGCTCAAAATCGAAGAAGGCGATCTGGCGCACCACGGTGTTGAGCATGTCCTCGACCTTGCCGGCGATGAGCGCCCGGCGGGCCGCCGGGCGGCTCTCTGTTGCCAGCAGCCGGCGGAAGGTCATCATCTCGCCGAACACTGAGGCGGTCTCGGCCAGGGTCAGCGGCGTGTCCGCCATCAGGTTGCCCTGGGGACCCGCCAGCACTTGATGGACGCCGTGGCCGAGCTCATGGGCGAGCGTCATCACGTCGCGGCTCTTGCCCTGGTAATTCATCAGGATATAGGGATGGGCCGAGGGCACCGTGGGATGGGAAAAGGCGCCCGAATCCTTGCCCGGCTTGGGCGCGGCGTCGATCCACCGGCCGTCGAAAAACCGTTTGGCGATGCGCGCCATTTCCGGCGAGAACGCGGCGTAAGCCTCCAGCACCACGTCCCGCGCCTCGGTCCAGGTGAGGCTGCGATCGGGCGCCTTGGGCAGCGGCGCGTTGCGGTCCCAGTAATCGAGCCGCTTCTTGCCCATCCACTTGGCCTTCAGGCGATAATAGCGGTGGGCGAGGCGCGGATAAGCGCGCTTGACCGACGAGGTCAGGGCGTCAACCACCTCGTCCTCGACATAGTTCGACAGATTCCGCGCCGACGCCGGGGCCTCGAAGCCGCGCCAGCGGTCTTCCACCTCCTTGTCCTTGGCAAGGGTATTGGTGATCAGGGCGAAGGTGCGACCGTTCTCGCCCAGCACCTTGCCGATGGCCAGCGCCGCGCGCTTGCGCACCGCGGGCGACTTGTTGGCGAGCAGGTTGAGCGCCTCGGCCTCGGTCAGCATCTTGCCGTTGATGGGAAAGCGGAGATCGGCGAGCGTCTCATCGAACAGGCGGATCCAGGCGGCGCGCCCGGAAGGCGCCTTTTCATGGAGCAATTTCTCCATGTCGTCGGCAAGCTCATGGGCGCGCCACGCCCTGGCATCGCGCACCCACGGCGCGTAGCGCTTGAGCTCCGGTGCGCGCAGCTTCTGCTTAAGCGTTTTCTCCGGCAGGCGATTGAGTTCCAGGGTGAAGAACAAGAGCCGGGTGGAGATGGCATTCGCCCGTTCCGCGGTGGTCTGATAGAACTGCCCGATCTTGGGGTCGGAAACGTTGGTGGCATGCAGCAGCCCGGCATAGGACATGACCTTGCCCAGGATCTCGTCGATTGCCTCGAACTCGGCGACCGCCACGCCCAGCCGCTTGCCGGACATGCGCGATAGCCGCCCCTTGTAGGATCTTTCGAACCGCGCTGCCTGCCGTTCGGCCCGTCCGAGATCGCGGGCCAGGCGGTCTGAACGCGGGCCGGAATAGAGATCATTCAGATTCCACCGCGGGAGCGGTCCCAGCGCGGTCTTGCCCTTGGCTGATTTGGTGCGGGGCTTTCGGGTCTCGGCGACAGGGGAATGGGTTGCAGGTGCCGGGGGCAGGGTCATGAATCCTCCTTACGATGGCGGGGCTTGGCCGGGACGGTGTCTATGCGCATTATAGATGGTGAATACCGTTGTGCATCCAAGGGGGCAACCGCCATCATGACAAAGATCTCCCCCCGGGCTGTCGATCCCGCATCGGCGGTCGTGTTGACCGACATGCTGTTGACCCAGGCGAACGCCTTGGGAGACAAACCGTTCCTCCACGCGCGCATGCATGGCAAGGACGGCGCCTGGTCGACGGTCACCTTCGCCGAGGCCGGGGACCGGGCGCTCCGGATCGCCGCGGGGCTTCAGGAGCTCGGAATCAAACCGGGCGACCGGGTCGGGATCGTTTCGGAGAACCGGCCCGAATGGCTGATCGCCGATCATGCGGTCATGGCGGCGGGCGGCATCAGCGTGCCCGCCTACATCACCAATACGGAGGACGACCACCACCATATCCTCACCGATTCCGGATCGGTCGCGGTGATCGTCTCGACCGCCGACCTGGCGCGGTCCCTGCTGCCCGCCGTGGCCCGCACCGATACCTGTCATCACGTCATCTCCATGGAGCCGCTGGAATCTAGCCAGCATTCGGGGTTCAGCCTGCACAATTGGGACGACCTTCTCCGCCACGAACCGGCAACGCCCCATCAAGGGGGGCGCACCGACACCGCATGCCTGATCTATACCTCGGGCACCGGGGGGGCGCCCAAGGGCGTGATGCTGAGCCATGGGGCGATCCTCTCCAACTGCGAAGGCATCGACGAAATCTTCCGCGACTCGGGCCTCGACGAAGAGGTCTTCCTGTCCTTCCTGCCGCTCAGCCATTCCTACGAGCACACCGCCGGCCAGTTCTTCCCGATCTCCATCGGTGCGGAGATCTATTACGCCGTCGGCACCGATACCATCGCCCAGGACATGGCCGACATGCGGCCCACGGTGATGACCGCGGTGCCCCGCCTCTATGAGGCGTTCAAGAACCGGGTGGCCCTTGGCCTGCGGCGGGCGCCGCCGTTGCGCCAGAAACTGTTCGCGCGCACCCTCGCGGTGGGGCGCAAGCGCTACGAGGACCCCGCCAGCCTCACCCTGTGGGAGCGGATGCAGGACGCGGTCCTGGAGCGGCTGGTGCGCGATAAGGTGCGCGCCCGCTTCGGCGGCCGGCTCAAGTTCATGGTGTCCGGCGGCGCCCCCCTCAATCCCGAGGTCGGCATCTTCTTCCTGGCGCTGGGGATTCAAATTCTGCAGGGCTATGGCCAGACGGAATCGGCGCCGGTCGTCAGCTGCAATCCGCCCGAGAAGATCAAGATCGAGACCGTGGGCCCGCCGATGGAAGGGGTCGAGTGCCGCATCGCCGAGGACGGCGAGATCCTGGTGCGCGGCGAGCTGGTGATGCAGGGCTATTGGAATCAACCTGATGCCACCGATAAGGCCATCGTCGACGGCTGGCTGCACACCGGCGATATCGGTGAGTTCGATGCCGACGGCTATCTCAAGATCACCGACCGCAAGAAGGACATCATCGTCAATTCCGGCGGCGACAACATCTCGCCCCAAAGGGTCGAGGGTTTCCTGGTGCTGGAGCCGGAAATCTCCCAGGCCATGGTGTTCGGCGACAAGCGGCCCCACCTGGTGGCGTTGATCGTGCCGGAGGAAGGGCTGGGCCCGGGCGAGGAAGAGACGCGGGCGGCCCTGGCCGCGGCCATCGAACGGGTCAACGCGGGCCTCGCGCCGATCGAGCGGGTGCGCCGGTTCGTTGTCGCCGACGCGCCCTTCACCGTCGATAACGGGCAGATGACGCCGACCATGAAGGTGCGGCGCCACATCATCACCGGCATCTATCGCGAACGGCTGGAGGGCCTCTACCGCGCGTGAAGCGGGGGCCTGTCAGTGCCCGTGCGATCAGTGCCCGTGATAGTCGCGGTACCACTGCACGAACAGCGGGATACCGTCTTCCAGCGTGATGGCGGGTTCGAAGCCGAGGTCGCGCCGGGCCATTTCGATATCGGCACAGGTTTCCTTGACGTCGCCGGGCTGCATCGGCGCCATCTTCAACTCCGCCTTGCGGCCCACCGCCTGTTCGATCACGCCGATGAAATGCAGCAGCGCTTCCGAGCGGTGATTGCCGATGTTGTAGATCCGGTGCGGCGGGTTGGCATGTTGCGGTGAGGGCGGACGGTCCAGCGCCGCCAGGACGCCCGCGACCACGTCGTCGATATAGGTGAAGTCGCGCCGCATATCGCCGTGATTGAAGACATGGATGGTCTCGCCCCGAAAGATCGCCTCGGTAAACAGGTAATAGGCCATGTCGGGCCGCCCCCAGGGACCATAAACCGTGAAGAACCTGAGGCCGGTCGCCGGGATGCCGTGGAGATGGCTGTAGGTATGGGTGATCAGCTCATCGGCCTTCTTCGAGGCCGCATAGAGGGAGACCGGGCAATCGACCGGATCGCTTTCGGCATAGGGCAGCTTTTCATTGCCGCCATAGACCGAAGACGACGAAGCGTAGACGAGATGCTTCAAATCCTTCATGCCACGGCACATTTCAAGGATGTTGAGGTGGCCCGAGATGTTGTCGCGCACATAGGCCTGGGGATTGAGGAGCGAATAGCGCACCCCCGCCTGGGCGGCGAGATGCACCACGCCGGTGACGTTCTCGGCCCGACGCGCCAGCATCACCATGGCACCGTCATCGGAGATATCGGCGCGTTCGAAGGAAAAGCCGGGATGGGTTTGCAGCCGCGCCAGCCGCGCTTCCTTGAGGGCAACGTCGTAATAGTCGTTCACACTGTCGACGCCGATCACCTCATCGCCGCGGGCGATCAGCGCTTCGCAGACATGATAGCCGATGAACCCCGCGGCTCCGGTAACGATGATGGTCATGGGACTGAGACCTTCTTGCTGACCCCCCACCTATAAACCGGCGAGACCATAAAATCATCCCCTGCCGCAGATATCGGCAATTGCCTCCCGGGCCGCTATGGTGCATGAGTACCGGCGCGAAAAGGGCGCAAACCCATGCCGATTAACGATCTCACCCTGGAAGACCGCCTCAGGCCGGACCAGGACCGCCTGTTCCTGACCGGCACCCAGACCCTGGTCCGGGTGCTGCTGACCCAGGCCTGGCTCGATCAGGCCCGGGGGGCCAGAACCGGGGGTTTCGTTTCGGGCTACCGGGGCTCGCCGCTGGGCGCTTTCGATGGTGAGCTCACCGCGGCCGAAGGCGCCTTTGCCAAGGCCAACATCCATTTCGAGCCCGGCGTCAATGAAGAGCTGGCCGCCACCGCCCTGATGGGAACCCAGCAGGTCGGCCTGTTCCCAGGCGCCCGGGTCGAAGGCGTGTTCGGCATGTGGTACGGCAAGGGACCGGGGGCGGACCGGGCCGGCGATGCCTTCAAGCACGCCAACCTCGCGGGCACCGCGCCGGAAGGCGGGGTGTTGGCGGTCGTCGGTGACGATCACGGCGGGGTGTCGTCCACCACCGCCCATCAGAGCGAATTCGCCTTCATCGATGCCCAGATCCCGGTGCTGGCCCCAACCAGCCTGCAGGACGTCCTGGACCTGGGCCTTGCCGGCATTGCCATGTCCCGGGCGTCCGGCTGCTGGGTGGCGCTGAAATGCCCCTCGGCGGTGATCGAGCAGGCGGGAACGGTGGAGGCCGCGCTTTCGCGCTTCACCTTCACCGCGCCGGACAAGGCGGCGCTGCTCGCCGGCGGCCTGCACATCCGCTGGCCCGACAAGTCGACC
>JAHEKA010000173.1 GCA_024638585.1 Rhodospirillales bacterium | reverse complement strand
CCGCAGTCGCCGCACGCATCACCTTCGTAGCCCTTCAAACGCGCTTCGCGAATTCGATCAAGCTTTGAATCAACGTGGGCCGTAACTGCGGCACTGACGGTGACGGTATTGGCGGGGCCGTCACCGATCAGGGGTTCTGGGGCGGTGACCGCTTCGGCGATGGCCCCGAGGGTCTCTTCGACCGTCTGTTCCATCATCTCGGCTGCGTCGTCCAACGCCATCTCATCGTCCGCCTCCATGGCAGCGCTGGCGCCCCCGTGCAATACGTAAAGGTTTGACCGCACATAGCCCCGGGAGGCCAACTTGGCGGCTTTGATCTGTGTCTCGTCCATCGTCTCGGGCAGGTTGCCCTCTTCGTTCCCGCGGCCCACCGCGTCGGGCAGGATATCGATCGGCTCAACATGGGCGAGGTCCGAGCGGTCCAGATACGACACGGCGAGCTCGCGGAAGATGTAGTCGAGGATCGACGTCGCCATCTTGATCGCATCGTTGCCTTCCACGATGCCCGACGGATCGAACCTGGTGAAAGTAAACGCCTCGACGAATTCCTCCAGCGGTACGCCGTATTGCAGGCCGATGGAGACGGCGATGGCGAAATTGTTCATCAACGACCGGAAGGCCGCGCCCTCCTTGTGCATGTCGATGAAAATCTCACCCAGTTCGCCGCTTTCGTATTCCCCGGTGCGCAGATACACCTTGTGGCCGCCGACGATGGCCTTCTGGGTGTAGCCCTTGCGCCGCGGCGGCAGGGTCTTGCGTTCGGAGACGAACCTTTCGACGATGCGTTCGGCGATGATCTGCGCTTTCTCCGCCTGCGGGGCGTCGGCGATTTCGGCGGCGAGATCTTCCGCATCCTCGTCTTCGTCTTCGGCCAGCAGCTGGCTGTTGAGCGGCTGGCTGAGCTTGGAGCCGTCGCGATAGAGCGCGTTGGCCTTGAGCGCCAGCTTCCACGACATCATGTAGGCGTCCTTGCAGTCCTCCACCGTCGCCCCGCCGGGCATGTTGATGGTCTTGGAAATGGCGCCGGAGATGAAGGGCTGGCACGCGGCCAGCATCATGATGTGACTTTTCCAGGAAAGGCAGCGGGTGCCCGTCTTGCCGCAGGGATTGGCGCAATCGAACACCGCGAGATGCTCTTCCGTGAGGTGTGGCGCGCCTTCCAGGGTCATGGCCCCGGAGCAATAGAGGCCGGCGGCATCGATCTCGTCATCGGTGAACCCAAGGGCCCCGAGCATGTCGAAGGCCGGGTCGTTCAATTCAGTCTCGCTGAAGCCGAGAGCGTCGCGGCAGAAGGCCTCGCCCAGGGTGAACTGGTTGAAGGCGAAGCGGAGGTCGAAGGCGGTTGCGACCGCGGTCTCGACCTTTTCCAGGGCCGCGTCGTCGAAGCCGCGCTCGGCCAGGGTGGCGTGGTTGATGCCCGGCGCATCGCGCAAGGTGCCATGGCCGACCGCGTATTCGGCGATCTCCTGGATCTGGTCCTCGTCGTAGCCAAGCGTCCGCAGTCCCACGGGAACCGTGCGGTTGATGATCTTGAAATAACCGCCGCCGGCGAGCTTCTTGAATTTCACCAGGGCGAAGTCCGGCTCGATGCCGGTGGTATCGCAATCCATCACCAGGCCGATGGTCCCGGTGGGCGCCACCACCGAGGCCTGGGCATTGCGGTAGCCGTGCTTCTCGCCCAGCTTCAGCGCCCGGTCCCAGGCCTGGGCGGCGGCCACTGACAGGTTGACGTCGGGACAGGCTTCGATGTCGAGCGGGACCGGCGTGACCGACAGGCCCTCGTACCCCTTGGCCTCGCCATAGGCGGCGCGCCGGTGGTTGCGGATCACCCGCAGCATTTCCTTGCGGTTTTTGGCATAGCCCGGAAAGGCGCCGAGTTCCTCCGCCATTTCCGCCGAGGTGGCGTAAGAGACGCCGGTCATGATCGCGGTCAAGGCCCCGGCAAGCGCCCGGCCCTCGCGCGAATCGTAGCCCAGGCCCGATGCCATCAGCAGCCCGCCGACATTGGCGATACCGAGACCGAGCGTCCGGAATTCATAAGAGAGCTGTGCGATTTCCCGTGACGGGAACTGGGCCATCAGTACCGAGATTTCCAACACCATGGTCCAGAGCCGGATGGCGTACTCGAAGGCGGCGATGTCGATCTTCCCATCCTCGCCGCGGAAGGCGAGAAGGTTGATGGAGGCCAGGTTGCACGCGGTATCGTCGAGGAACATGTATTCCGAACACGGGTTGGATGCGTCGATCCGTCCCGATTGCGGGCAGGTGTGCCATTCGTTGATCGTGGTGTCGAACTGCACCCCGGGATCGGCCGATGCCCAGGCGGCGAAGCCGATTTGATCCCACAGGTCACGGGCCTTGATGCGTTTGTGCACGCCGCCGTCGGTGCGCCGGACCAATTCCCAATCGCCGTCCTCCTGCACCTTGCGCAGGAAATCGTCGGTGACGCGCACGGAGTTGTTGGAATTCTGGCCCGATACCGTGAGATAGGCATCGGAATCCCAGTCCGTGTCATATGTCTTGAAATCGATCCCGGTATAGCCCTGGCGCGCGAACTGAATCACCCGCTGGATGAAGTTTTCCGGGATCATGACCTTGCGCGCCTTGATGATGGCCTTCTTCAGCGCCTTGTTGCGGCGCGGATTGAAGGCCTCCGCATCATTGCCGCCGTCGAAATCGGCACAGGCCGCCATGATGGCGTTGAGATGCTTGTCGGCGAGTTTCGAGCCGGCCACCATGGCGGCGACCTTCTGCTCCTCCACCACCTTCCAATTGACGTAGTTTTCGATGTCCGGATGGTCGACATCGATGGTCACCATCTTGGCCGCGCGCCGCGTGGTGCCGCCCGACTTGATGGCCCCGGCCGCACGGTCGCCGATCTTGAGGAAGCTCATCAACCCCGACGACTTGCCGCCGCCGGACAGGGCCTCGTTCTCGCCGCGGATCTTGGAGAAATTGGATCCGGTGCCCGAGCCGTATTTGAACAGGCGCGCCTCGCGCACCCACAGGTCCATGATACCGCCTTCGTTGACCAGGTCGTCGGACACCGACTGGATGAAGCAGGCGTGGGGCTGGGGGTGCTCATAGGCCGAGGCGGAGGTCACCAGCTCGCCGCTCTTGTAATCGACGTAATAGTGCCCCTGGCTGGGCCCATCGATGCCGTAGGCCCAATGCAGGCCCGTGTTGAACCATTGAGGCGAATTGGGCGCTGCCATCTGGCGCGCCAGCATGTGGCGCATTTCATCAAAGAACGTCCGCGCATCGGCCTCGGCATCGAAATAGCCGCCCTTCCAGCCCCAATAGGTCCAGGTGCCGGCCAGCCGCCGGAACACCTGCTTGGCGCTGGTCTCGCCGACATACCGCTCGTCCTCAGGCAATTCGGAAAGGGCATCTTCGTCGGGCGCCTGGCGCCACAGCCATGCGGGCACGTCGTCCTCTTCCACCGCCTTCAGCTTCGCAGGCACACCGGCCTTGCGGAAATACTTCTGGGCGATGACATCGGTCGCCACCTGGGACCAATGGGCCGGAGCCTCGAAGTCCTGGAGACTGAATACGACTGAGCCGTCGGGATTGCGGATCTCGCTGACCGCCGCCTTGAATTCGATTCCCTGGTATGCGGACTTTCCGTCCTTCGTGAAATGGCGCGAGATGCGCATGCTGATCCCCCAATTTCGACCGGTACTGGCGTGCACCGGACCCCTAATATTTTCAAAAAACCGCTGCGGCTCGGTTCCCGCACCGCCATGCTCTGATAATTCAGAACAGGCTATATATTGGGTGCCGCGAGGTCGGGAACTCTAAATGTGGGGCAATGAATGAGTCAACAACAATTTGTATAGTTTCATGATCGCAACACAAAATACGGTGTTTTTGGACGATCATTGCTTTGGGCAGGCTTTAGGCGGTGGCATAGGGACGCCCGCCAAAACTCTGAAACATTTGTGGTTTTGTTGCCGCGGGGCTCCGCCGCAGCCTTAACCGCCGGTCCAGATCGGCCGGCAGCGGGTCGCGACCACCTGGTCATACCCCACCGGTCCGGTCAGGTGGCCGATCGACTGGGCGAAGGCGTTGAGGCGGGCGACCGCGTCTTCCGAGATCACGGGGTCGTAGAACGGGGCGTCCCGGGTGATGACGGTTGCGATCAATTCCGCCGATTGCGGGGGGAACTTGCCCTCTCCCACCTTCCGGGCAAGGGAAGGGTCGGCGCGCAGGGCGGACTGGGCCTTGACGATGGCGCGCACGGCGGCGTCGATGGCCTCGGGCTCGCGGGCGATGAATTCGTCGGTGGAGGCCAGGCCCGCAAAGGTATAAAAGCGCGCCCCGCCGGGATCGTCGCCGCGCCGGACATCGACGTGGATCTTGCCGACCCCGCGCGTGACTGCCGTTTCGGCGCCCATGGCGTTGGCCCAGAACCCGTCGATCTTTCCCGCTTCCAACGCTTCGGCGGCGAACACGCCGAACGAGACATGGCGTTCATTGGCGCCTGGCAGCTCGATGATCTCTAGATCGCGCCCGGGGACCAGCCCGACGCTCTTCAGCATCTGCTTGAAGACGAGGTCGGGCCCTTCCGCGGCGGTAAGGGTGAGGCCCCGAAGTACTTCGAAGTCCCCGCGCACCGCTTCGAGATCGGCGCGCAGCGTCAGCAGCCACGGCGTTCCCTGTGACAGGGCGACGCAGATCTTGGTGCCCTTCCAGTCGGTGAACTCGGTCAGCAGGTCGTGCACGGAGCCGGCGATCATGGCATCGGCGCGCCCGGCCTTGAGCGCCTTCGTGGCGCCCAGCGAGGCCTCGAGCTCGATCGTCACATCGAGGCCTTCGTCCCGGAAACAGCCGAGCTCGTCCGCCGCCAGGGCGGGGAAGCTGGTATTGCTGACGAGATCAACGGCGGCGATGCGCATGGGCGAAGCCCTCCGGCGATGCCGCGGTGATCGGGAAAGTGGCTGGAGGCAATCGCCGAGGCGCAGGCTATGCGTTCGACGCCCGGTTTTCAATAGGACGGCGCGCGGCCCCGGTCGGTTGCGGGCTTTCGGGCCCGATCAGGCCTCTGTGGTCAGCCGGTCGGTCACCGGGCCGGCGGCGAATGTCGACACGCTGGCCGGCTTGGTAATCCTGTTCGATCCATCATCCAGGGTGCCGACGACGCGCCCGCCGGTGGCGATCGAAAGCGCGCCGTATTCGGTCCTGCCGGAGACGGATCCGCCGGACTTGACGTCGAGGAGCTCTTTCACGCTGACCTCGCCGTCCAGCGCGCCCCACACTTCCGCCCGGTCCGCTTTGACGTTGCCTTTCAGCAGGCCGTTTTCGTGCACGATCAGGTCTTCCACCTCGAGATCCCCATCGACGGCGCCGAAGATTTCGATCTGACGGCATTCGCGAATCTGACCGACGAATTTGACCCCTTCGCCGACCAGGACATGCCCGGAATGGCGGTCCGCCGGAGCGGGCGGCGCTTCCGGCTCGGGCGCGGGGCTCGGATCGGAGCTGCCCAGCGGGACCGGCGGCTCGGCCGCGAGGGACGCCGCGGGCGGTTGGGCGGCCTCTGGAAAGACGGGCGGTTCGGCCGGGGCGGGCATCGCGGCCGGCTCCGGGGTCTCCAGCGGTGACCGGTCAGGCGCGGTGGAGGACGTTTCCGAGGGGCGCAACGGTTTGACGAACTTGGCCCCGATCTCGGATCCGGGGTGGCTTTGCGCCGTTTCGGCCTCGGGTGTCGCGTCTGCCTCCAGGG